>JAAZNS010000214.1 GCA_012798185.1 Chloroflexota bacterium
CATTTTAAAAACATTGAAACGCTCGATTTGTCCTACCATGCCATCACCGATATTTCACCACTGAAGGGGCTTACAAAACTCACCTTGTTGTCACTGGGAGGAAATCCATTTGCCGATCTAAAACCTCTGATCGAACTGACAAATCTGAAAGTGTTAATTCTTTCCAACTGTGCGGCGGAAGACTACAGTCCGCTTGTAAAACTGATCCATTTGGAAATTCTCAAGCTCGATAATTCAACGATCAATGACGCATCTCTTCTGACTTCGCTGAAGAACCTGAAGCAACTTTACCTGGCTGACAGCTCGGTCAATGACTATTCATTGCTGGAAAACATTTACCCAAATCTTGAGAAGAAAGATTTTACTCTGGCGTTCACGCTTAAAGAATTGGGTTTTACAATGGATAATGAAAACCATCAGGCGTTCTATGATGGCGAGTATGCATCGATAACAATCAACCATTCCAAATGGGGCGCTCCGCCAGCGGAATGGGATGCGAATATCATCCGGATCTCAACGTATCTGACGGATGATTATAAGTTGTTTGCGGGTTTCTATGGCGATCTTGATGCCTACGTTTTCCAAATTGTAAAAAACGACGAGATGCTCGTAAACTACGTTTATGACATGGCACATGACAGCTTTACCATCGGGACGGGAGAACGGGAGAATTCGGAGAAAGTATTGCTCGCAGCAATGGACGTTCTGGAGGGCGAAGATGTTCTGCTTGCACCGATGCGTATTTTTAACGAGGCTATCCAAAAAACATTTAATCGGACCGCCAAGTCGCTGTATGCGATGCCATTTGAGTCGCCAACGCTCAAAAACCTGGGCTTTTTCCCGGACTTGGCGAACGCAGTGTACTTATATGAGCAGCGGGAGGGGAAGGATGTCAACATCGAAATTCATCATCCGGAATGGGGAGAGAAAGCTTATGATTTTCGTTTCTTTACGCAGCTGAGTGACGAATATCGGATTGTTATGATGTATTACGATAACGAAAAAAAGATTGTTGTGGGAGCAGACGATAACAATCAGGGCGGTGCTGATTTTACGTATTTTATCGAAACGCAGGAACACATAGACGGCTGGTGCAGCAACAAAGACATGACTGTGGAAGAATACTTTATCAAAGCTTACAATGACCCCGGGATTGAGGATATATATCAACATTCTGTGGATCTGATGCTGCAATATGTTCAGAATACCTTTGGTATGACTCTCGAAGCGTTATTCACGCTGCCGGCAGGTGATTGAAGGGGAAAGAATGCTGGCAATTGGCGGCCTGCCTGAAACCCGTGAAACATGTTCCGTTGGAAAATATATCTGTTTTCAGGCAAAAATTTCATCCAGTGCTTTCATGCGGTAATTCAATACATGGAAAGGAATATATGTAGCAGTGATGTTTTTACGCAAAGCGCAAAAACATCACTACTACAATTTTTACCCGATTCATTCGAAAAGCATGTCCATATTTCACCTTGTTATATGGTTTCTGTCATTGTTTTTACCCTGAAAGGGCGTGGCAATCTTTTGACACATACGAGAATAAATTGCTTCTCAATGATCGCAATGACAGATCCATCCAGATTTCGAATTGTTATATATCCCGCCATATGGTGGACAGAGCGCCATCCGGAAAGAGATTGCTTCTCAACGATCGCAATGACAGATCAATAATTAATGGTGCTGTTAATAAAATTATTTGATAACAAGTCAAATGTAATGGGAAATGACCGTAGACGAGGGAATTCTATTTAATTCGACAGAAATTGTTTGCTGTTAAAGGGTTCAAATACCAATTTAAGGGTTCAGGCTTTCTTTAATTTAAACAAACAGTTACCATGGTTTCTTTTGGGAATTACCCGGCTGAGTAATACCAAAATGAGAGCATTATGAATAAAGCGCTCTCATTCTAATTCATATACGTACAGAATTACTACGTAAAGAGATTAGTCATCAATTTCGATTATTTCATAGTCTGGAGCTTCATATGTGTCCTCATC
>JAAZNS010000215.1 GCA_012798185.1 Chloroflexota bacterium
GTATGTTAAATTCAGCAAATCTTTGCTCGTTTGCTTTTGTATCTTGAATCTGCGCCAATTGCTCATTCCATCTTTCCGGCGACCAAATTTCAAAGTAGTTACCTACCCCAACAATAATGATTTCTGTATCCAGTCCCGCAGCCTGACGCAAGAATTGAGGTATTAATATTCTCCCTGCGCCATCGATTTCAACTCTTTCGCCTGTCGAATAAATCAATCGCCTCAGGAGGCGGACTTTTGGATCGGTGATACTTTCTGAATCTACACGCTGATTTATCAATTCAAATGTTTTACTGGTTAAAACCATTAGATTTTGATCTAACCCCTGGATTATGTAAGCGCCGTCAGCCAACATATCCCGAAAACGGGCTGGTATAATGAGTCTGCCTTTATTGTCGAGATTATGCTGGTACTGACCAAGGAACATATGTTCTACTCTCTCATTTAAAGGGGGAACGCCGGGGGCTAACCGGCGCTCCACTCCCTCCCACTTTATACCACAAACATCCACAGTATATACTATTTTCTTTCGAATTGCAAGAGTCATTTCAGATTGATTTTTTTTGAATCCCCTCAAATTGTTCATTGAGTTACTTTTTTGCCCCTATTTTCATACAAATATTCCATTTTTCATGTATAATATTTATAGATTTCATTGTAAATATACTTTGAATTACTTTTGGATAGTTTTGATAATTCTTTATGATTTCGTGAACACCTAATTTATTCTTTCTTTTTCATTCATCTAATCATGGTGTTCACTAAGTGCCTGCCGCGGTTTTTCTTGTTTGATTTTTTGCGGTCTTTTGCTTGATTATGATCTTCGATTATGATTGTTATGGTGCGTTTTGACAGTTTGATTCTCAAGGACTTTAAGTTCTTGGGATAATTGTCTTATTCTTCAGGTTAGTTTTTCTGTTTTTACTCGCCTGTATCAATCATCGGATAGGATTATGTCGTATTTGTGATCTGTTTACAATTAATCGACTTATTAATACAAATTCATGCTTTAATGCCTATCCAATAATAATTCAATGAGATCATCTTCTTGCAATATTTGGCCGTGATCAATCGAGGCAGGATCACGGCCGGAATTTTTTAATAAGTAGAAATTTATGACTAAAATCATTACTGCCTTGAAAGTTCAATCGAAAAATCGAAATCGTATTAATGTATTTCTTGACGGGCAATTTGCTTTTGGGTTATCTCGGATTGTTGCAGCCTGGCTAAAGGTGGGTCAAGAGCTTACAGATGAAAAAATCACCTCTTTGCTTGCCGACGATGAACTAGAATCCGCTTATCAACGCGCCCTGAATTTCATCTCAATTCGAGATCGATCTTCTGCAGAAATTCGTCAGTTTTTGTCTAAACACAATACCCCTCATCATTTAATCGATGAAACATTGAAACGGATGAAAGGAAATCATCTGCTCGATGATATTAATTTTGCTCAAACCTGGATCGAAAACCGCTCGGAATTTAAACCGCGTAGCCGACGCGCCTTATCACTGGAATTGCATCATAAAGGGATACCCCAGGAGATTATCGAGCAGTCTTTGGAACGGATTGACGAAGAGGAATTAGCCTTAAGAGCTGCCCAGAAATTTGCTCGTAAATATTCTCATTTAGATTGGATCGAATTTCGTAAAAAAATGCTGGGGCTCTTAGCCCGGCGTGGATTCACGTATGAATTATCATCCCGTGTAATTTCACAAGTATGGAAAGAAGTAAATTCATTGGAATTATCTTGATTGACAATGAGTAACGATTTTTGCCAGCATGGGTAAGGCGTTACTACGATGATAATAAAGAGGTAGATTTATGGAAATTTGGATATGGGTAATAATCATTCTATTGACAATCGCCGGAGGCGTAATCGGCTTTTTTATTAAACAAGCACTCGTTGAAAGAGCACTCGAAAAAGAACGCGCCGACGCCAACCGGATTTTAACCGAAGCAACTCAAAAAGCTCAAGATATTGAACTGGAAGCCAAGAATAAAGCGCTTGAATTACGCCAGGCAGCCGAATCAGAAATTGTTCGGCGGAGAAATGAAATCAGCAGGGAAGAAGACCGTCTGCAAAAACGCCGCGAAGAATTGGACATCCGAGCAGACCGCCTGGAAAAACGTGAACAGGCTATCAATAAACGGCAAAGTTTAATCGATAAACGCGCTAATGATGTTGAAAAATTATATGCGCAGCAAATGGAAGAATTACAACGCATCTCCGCCATGACCATCGATGAGGCTCGTCAGCTTTTATTGGAAGAAGTAGAGAAAGAAACCCGTTCTGATATGGCAAGGATCATCCGTCAAATCGAAGCTGAAGCTAAGGAAGAAGGTGAACGTCGGGCGCGGGGCATTTTAACCACTGCAATCCAGCGTGTGGCATCCGAACATGTATCTGAAATTACTACCTCCGTGGTGCCCTTACCTTCGGATGAAATGAAAGGACGGATCATCGGTCGCAATGGACGCAACATCCATGCATTCGAACAAGCTGCCGGGGTTGATGTTATTGTCGATGATACACCCGAAGCTGTCACGATATCCTGCTTCGACCCAGTTCGAAGAGAGGTTGCCCGCCGGTCTTTGGAAAAACTCGTTCTGGATGGGCGTATTCATCCGGCACATATCGAAAAAATTCTCAAAAATGAACAAAAAGAAGTCGAACGGATTATTGTTGAAGCGGGTGAAGAAGCAGCATATGATGCAGGTGTACCCGGGCTGCACCCGGAAATTATTAAAATGCTGGGAAGGTTGAAATATCGAACTTCATACGGTCAAAATCAATTAACCCATGCTGTAGAAACTGCAAAATTAGCAGCTGTTATTGCCTCCGAATTGGGCGCTGATGTCGAAGTTTGTAAAGCAGGTGCCCTGCTCCACGATTTGGGCAAAGCTATGGATTATAACGTCGAGGGAACACACGCTCAGATTGGCGCAGAATATGTCCGCCGATTTGGTGTCAATAGTAAAATTGTCAATGCTATTGCCTCGCACCACCACGAAGAAGAGCAAGAATCGGTTGAAGCCGCAATTATCGAAGCCGCTGATGCCATATCAGGCGCACGGCCGGGCGCACGGCGTGAAAGCCTGGAACAATACTTGAAACGAGTACGCGCCCTGGAAGAAATTGCCGATTCTTATAAGGGAGTCAGTCAAAGCTATGCTTTGCAAGCTGGCCGAGAAATCCGCATTTTCGTGCGGCCGGAAGATATCGACGACCTGGATGCCATCCGTTTGGCGCGAGACATCGCTAAAAAAGTCGAGGAAACCATGCAATACCCTGGTCAGATAAAGGTCACTGTCATCCGGGAGACTCGTGCAGTAGATTACGCAAAATAGAATTGTTCTGTTTGATTTTTTTATAATTTGCTGGCTTCTTATCTGCAAAGGGTTGCTTAGCTAGTTTTTGAGAACAAAGCAAATGATAATTGGGCTCCTAGCTGCGTGGTGTTCTGGCAAAATTTATCATTAGATTAAAAACGGATTATATAATTTCTCCTCCCCCACTGTTGTTTCCGGTCCATGACCGGATAAAAGGCGCGTTTCATCTGGTAAAGTAATAATAAATTGCTTAATACTTTCGATTAATTTATCATAATTTCCGCCTGGTAGATCTGTCCGCCCAATACTGCCTTGAAATATAGTATCTCCACAAAACACGATCGCCTCTGCTCGACAATAATAGACAACATGCCCTGGCGTATGCCCCGGTGTATGGAATACTTCAAACTCATTTTCACCTAAATACAACTTTTGCCCGTGATCCAACTTAATATCAGGCAGCGGTCCGGGATCAATTTGCATCCCAAATAGAGGGGCAATGCCTTGCGATTTCCACAAATCCATATCATCTTCATGCAATGCAATCTTTGGTGGCGGTGTTTGCATGTTACACAATTCTGCAACACCTCCCAAATGATCAAAATGCGCATGGGTCAGCCATATTTGGTTAATATGAAATCCTTGTTGCTCGGCGGTTTTTAAGATATATTTCCCATCCCACGCAGGGTCGATAACGACCGCACTTTTGGTTTTTGGGTCCGACATAAAATAGCAATTGGTTTGTACCAATCCTAAAACAAGCGTTGAGATATTAAGCATGAGATGGTTTTCCTTTATTCGAATTCGTTTTTGATATAAAACAGATGATTAAATCCAATTCAAACGCTAAACCAACAAAAAAACCTAAACTGCCCAAAAGACGGGCAAAATCACTGCTTAAACCAAAAAATCCAATCGCAGAACACTCAATTTTCTGAGTGGAAAGCAATTTGCGGATAACATTTCCATCTTTCGATACATACTGAGAATGCAGCCATAACATTCCTTGAAAAACACCCTCCCGCTCGGGTTCAATCGTCCAGTAAAAACGCACTATTTGACCAGGTCGAAAAGATTTGATCACATCACCTGCTGGCGAAAATAAAATCCCATCCAAATCCAGACGTGTTTCAACCAAAATATTGTATATCGAGATTATTGGTAAACCAATAATAGCTGAAGATTGGATTTCTTCTTTCTGATCTGCGGTTGATTTACCCTCCACTTCTGAAAAATTTGAAACCAAATCCAGCCGTATAATTTCCGAATCGCCTACACGGACTTTCGAGGGAGCATCAATAATTAATTGATAATTCAAAGATTCAGAGGTTTTCCCAGGGTTTTCTTCTAAATGCCATGGCGTTGGTATAAGATTCTGAGTGCTATTCGCTGCGGTAATCGAACCATTATTTATGTTATTTTCACTTAATTGAATTTCTGGGAAATTTACCGGAAAGATCTTTACCTCCCTGGGGAATTGCCATTCTCCCCATACCAGCATGGATATTGCAACAATGATTATGATTACACCAAGGCTGTGACGGATTTTTAACAACATGTCAACTATTATACGATATGAAATATCAATAGAAAGATTTTGTATTCGTTAGCCACTCTTGGTAATCTCACTATTCCGTGCTAAACTCATTATCATCATAAAGAAAACCTGAGTAATAACCAATATATAAAAAAGACATCCAAATATCAGGAGGCATTCATGGCATTTTATCCGCCCGAACCATTTCGAATCAAAATGGTCGAACCCATCCAGCTAATCGATCAACAAGCCCGTCAAAAAGCTCTTGAAAAAGCAGGGTACAATCTGTTTGGGTTGCATTCGGAAGATGTATTTATCGATTTATTGACCGATTCTGGCACCGGCGCCATGTCGCAAAATCAATGGTCTGCCATCATGCAGGGGGATGAATCATATGCAGGTGCTCGTTCTTTCTTTAGATTGAAACAGGCTATTAGTGAAATTTTTGGTTTTAGATTCTTTTTACCTACCCACCAGGGGCGTGCAGCGGAGAATATATTATCCGCCTTGTTGGTAAAACCTGGTCAGCGAATTCCATCAAACATGCATTTCGATACAACCGACGCCAACATCCGCGCCCGGGGAGGTAATCCAACCAATTTGGTGATTGACGAAGCATTCGAACCCTCTAACCGGCACCCGTTTAAAGGCAATATGGACATAAAAAAATTGCGCCGCTTTATCACCGAAAATGGCGTGGACAAGATTCCATTTGGTTTGATCACCATTACCAATAATGCCGGGGGTGGTCAGCCCGTTTCTTTAGAGAACATCCGAAAGGTTTCAGAAACTTACCATGAATTTGGTATCCCGTTCTTTATTGACGCCTGCCGTTTTGCCGAAAATGCGTATTTCATCAAACAACGGGAACCTGGTTATGCCAATAAATCGACCATCGAAATTTCTCGTGAAATATTTGCTCTGGCAGATGGTGCTACCATGAGTGCAAAAAAGGATGCCATCGTAAACATCGGTGGTTTTCTTGCCATGAATGATGAAAACCTTTACCAGGCTGCGTGTAACGAACTCATCTTACGAGAAGGATTTCCAACCTATGGTGGTTTGGCAGGCAGAGATTTAGATGCAATAGCAGCCGGTTTGCGGGAAGGGTTGAATGAAGATTATTTAGCTTACCGTTTGGGGCAAATCTCCTACCTGGCTAATAAACTCATCGATATCGGCGTTCCGATAATTGAACCCCCGGGAGGGCATGCTGTGTATGTGGATGCAGGGAATTTTTTACCTCATATTCCTCAGCATCAATTCCCTGGACAAGCCCTTGCAGCGGAGTTATACCTCGAAGGAGGAATTCGGGCTGTGGAAATTGGATCCGTAATGTTTTCTCATCCGGATCCAAAAACTGGCGAAATGATATTTCCCAAGTTAGAACTTGTTCGCCTGGCTGTTCCCCGGCGAGTTTACACACAAAGTCATTTAGATTATGTGGCCGACATATTCGAAAAAATTGCAAAAAAGAAGAAAAAAGTGAAAGGATATCGATTTACATACGCGCCGGAATTGCTCCGTCATTTCACCGCTAAATTCGAACCCATA
>JAAZNS010000216.1 GCA_012798185.1 Chloroflexota bacterium
GACCAGCAGCGCTTGCGAGAAAGCTTTACTCAGGTCAAATGCACTCCAGGGGAAAAAACCTGCAATCCGAACCAGGCTTGCCCCTATTAAATGCAGACCATAGTGCAAAGGCATCGGCTTATCAGGGTACAGAAAGTAGTGGGGTGGAAAATCTCCGGCTGCAATTCGAGAGACTAGGGGTAAATTGTAAAAATCATCGAAAATTGCCAAGCCGCGGTTGATCAGGGCATATAGATAAAATATTCCCATGAAAGCTGCCAGCTGGCACAACATGGTCAGCGAGTCAGGTTTAAAATTCAACAAGAATGTGTTACGTTTAAAAAACGCAAAAAAAATTCCAACACTCAATATTAAGATCGCCGCCCCCCAATACGCTTCGGTAATATTAAGTAAATATCCCAGCAAGTTGCTAAAAACCATAAAAAGAATAAATCCTAAGGCAATCCCGGAGATCACCCGCTCGCGTTGTCGTAGGTGAAACACCGAACATACCAGCAGCCAGCCACCAGAGCACCAACACAAGCTCATCACCAGCCAGATAATTAGATCGATCAGGTTGCCTGTTCTTGAAAAATACAAAAGATTAACTCCGCTATAAATATTTCATTGACACTTTTTGTTGATTTTTTGCTGAGGGACTAACAATTGCACTTTTACATCTTTTATGGTTTTAATCGCCGTGTAATAACAGCGCAAATTCACGCCCACCGTATTAACCCAGGCATTATTTTCCTCACCAAAGCGCTCGGCTTCTCCTTTAACCGGCAGGTACACCGGTTCAGTGACGATCATTGCAAATCGCTGATTCTTTAAATCTTGATGGAAACGTTCAAGATAATCGGGGTTGCCCGACATCGCCATTTCCATAAGAAATACCCTTTCGTATTCAGGCACAAGCTTAACGCCTAGGATTTCACCAAAGATCATGAGCTGCCGCTCTGAAATAAACAACACTTCCCCTTCCTGGCTGGCTTTTAGCACCTGGCTGCGAATTTTCTCCAAACTTTTTTTAACCAACGCGTGATCCGGATAAGTGAGAGCACCTCCCGAAAATATCGTGAATGCAATGGGCATTAGAAGGGCACAGCCTATCAAAATCCAGCGGCAATAATGCATGCTCGTAGATGGTTTCATTGAAGAAAGAGAAGCGGCTGTTTCACTCTCTTCCAGGTCAGGAGAAAGACAACCGAAGTGAATCATCCCACAAATAACCAGCAGTGTTGCCAGGTAGGCATCCATATTGTGCAAATTGCTGCCGCCGCCAATTTTTACGCTGACTACTAAACCGCCGGTAAATAAAATCAATAATATCGCCCCTATTCCTAACCAGCGTATGATATGGACCCTGCGCCAAACCTTCCCCAGTTGTATAATCGCCAGCAATATCAAGGGCAAAGAAACTACAACCGATGCTCCTAGTATGCCCAGGGGATAGGTTGAATTGGGGAACAAGCGATACCAGAGTAAATTAGAGGTAAAACTTGAAGTAAATTGGTCAGGAGGATTCCCGGAAATTCGTATATATACAACTTGAGCAGCCATTGCGGTGAGAATTCCGCCAATCGTCCAAAAAGCAGGAGGCAGTAAATACCGCCAAAAAGGTTTTCCCCGTTGGTTCACTTCGATAAAGTACAGTAAGGATGCCAGCATGCCAGGCACTGGGTACCAATTCACACGGCTGATCCCTGCCCAAATGGATGCTATAACTAATACTACATATGATATCAGCATACTACGACGTTTACCTTGCACCGGGTAAAAACCCCAGATGACTAGAATAACCGGTACCTGCAAATGATAATAAATTGGTCCGATGAGCAGAAATAGAAATACCCAGGCAGTGAATGCAATTCTAAAAAACCAATCTTGAATATTTAACCGGCGTGCAAAAACTGCCGATAAAATCAGAGTGATGCCGATCCATAACAATACCTGCCATAAACGATGCAGCCATAACGTAGAATTTGGCAGCAGGAACGGAATGGCTTGTAACAAATAACGCGTGGGGTGCAAAATTGTAGGGGCGATAGCTTCCCCGTATATTTTCCTGGCAAAAAATAAAGAGGCATAATAATACCGGCTGGCTTCGGACCAGCTTAAAGTAAAGGGGTAGGTTGACACATCGGGTATATATGCTGCCAGTTTAAATCCAAACGCAGTGAAAACGGCTGAACCGCCTAAAAGTACAATCCGGGGATGGGTTAATCCCCCAGATTTCAATAAAATACTCCCTGCAAGAGACAACAGCCAAAATAAAAGCAACCGGGAAGGCTTATCGCGGTAAATCAATCCAGAAGGACTCATTAAAAAGATCGAGATAGAGATTACCAAAAGAGCAAAAATAAAATAGTTATAACGATTTAAACGACGCAATTGTCTTTGAATTCGATCAAACCATTCCCATAAAATCGCTTTCGAACGGGAAAAAGTAACCACAATAACCGTAATCGCTGATAAAGATGAGCCCAACCCTAAAATAAATTTCACGATCAATCGCCGGGAAAGAAAAAGAATTCCAGCATCATATGCCGGAAGCGCAAAACTGTAAACCCAGGCTGCAAAAAGCAAAGCCGTAATTCCACAAACAACTCTTAATGCAAGCACACGCTGCCGTTCGTCCATTAAACCAATTGCCTCTACGTAATCCTAATTAGGTGTCATTTCTGGAAAGTCATCCACTGTGTAGTTTTCTTGTTTAGCTCTGGCTTCTAAAATACCGGGTACATACAAGGCTCCCGGCAGGCTGGCAAGCATAACCAGGGTACGCAATAATAGCGCAATAGTTAAACTGCTTTGATATGAAATCCCGCCTAAATTTGAATAAATCAACGCCATGGATACTTCCTGCAGTCCATAGCCATTAATTGAAATCGGAATTTGAGTTATGAAATATACGAAACTCCATAATCCAGCTACCTGCCAAAAAGTGATCGATTCTCCCATTCCATGGAGTAGCAGGGTAATCGCACCAAACCAGCATATCATATGCACCCAGGTGCAAAGGAATGAATATATCAATCCTCTCGGATGCTTCAGCCATCCAGAAAAAGCTGAACTTACCTGCCGAAAAAACCTTACACCTTTTTCCCGCCAGGAAGCCAAATACTTATCAATTGATAAAAAAGCAAGCGGCAGTGCAACTGGAGGATAATGCAAAGATAGCATATCACTGATTGATTTCACGCTGATCAATCTGGATATTCCAAAAGGCAGCGCCGTTATCATGCCTGCCATACCCACCAGGCGGTCTACGATCAATGAAGCAGCGCTGATGGACACATCATACTTTAGTTGAACAGCGCCTACCAGGCGCACCACATCGCCGCCAATCGTGGTAGGTAAAAAATTGGTTGCAAATAAACCGCTAAAAGTAAGGCGTACGCTGTCCTTAAAAGATATCTCTAATGCTGCTGATTTCAACAAGGTGTGCCATCTTCCGCAAACCGCAATCCGCGAAATCAGCATTAATCCAACCGCCAGAACGAAACGCCATACCGGAATCAAACGAATTGCATCAGCAATCTCACCCCAACCCTGCTGGCTGAGCAATACAACCAACAAAACCAGGGAAAGCAGGGTACCTCCAAGCCGCAGCCACAATCCCTGATTACGCCTGTTATTCAGGCTTTTTTTCATTGATCACCTTGCGAATAGTATAGATCGGTTTATGCTGCGATTCGTGATACGTACGGATGAGTAATTCAGCAACAAACCCCATTAAAATCGATTGAACGCCAATAATAAATAACATGGTGGACAATTGCAATAACGGTGAACGGATAAGATGTTCTTCATACCATATCCGGCGTAGGACTAAGGCGATCAGGGTAAGAATGCTAATCGCAATCAAAACAACGCCAGCCCCGCCAAATAAATAGATAGGTTTATTAGCATAACTCATTAAAAATTTTACGGTGAACAAATCCAATATCACCTTCAAGGTACGTCCTAACCCGTATTTCGCTCTCCCAAAACGGCGTGCATGATGATGAACGGGCACTTCCACAATCTTGGCGCCCACACTCGCAGCATAAGCAGGAATAAACCGATGCATTTCGCCGTAAAGATGAAAATCAGCTAAAACCTCCCGGCGGTAAGCTTTTAAGGTACACCCATAATCATGCAGTCGAACACCGGTAACGGTAGAAATCAACCAGTTTGCTATCTGTGAAGGGAGCTTTCGGGTAAAAAAAGTATCCTGCCGGTTGACCCGCCAGCCGCTTACCACATCGTATCCCTGATTAATTTTTTCCAACATCATCGGAATATCTGCTGGATCGTTTTGTAAATCGGCATCCATGAATATAATGACATCACCCTGTGAATGGTCAATTCCGGCAACGATCGCAGCCGTTTGCCCAAAATTTCGGCGAAATGAAATCACACGGATATGGTGAGGGTCATTGGAAGCCATTTTTTCCAGCACTGCCAGGCTCTCGTCCATGCTGCCGTCATCCACAAAAATTGCTTCCCACGGAATGGTCATTTCTGACATCACGCGTTGAAGAGCATCGTTCAATGGAATTAAGCTTTCTGCCTCGTTATACACAGGAATAACGATCGTTATACTGTTTGTCTCCACTAAGGACCTCCAATTTCCCTCTTGGCACTGCAGAATTCAATTTTTGGCAATTTCCCTGGCTACCTGTTTCAGATCTTCTTCAACCATTAATGCTACCAGATCTTGAAATGAAACCTTGGGCTGCCAGCCAAGCGCAGCGCGGGCTTTGCTGTAATCCGCAACAAGTAATTCTACCTCAGCGGGACGGTAGAAATGCGGGTCTTGCACCACATATTGTTGATAATCTAATCCAGCCGCTTTAAATGCTGTCTCACAAAATTCCCGCACCGAGTGGGTTTCTCCAGTGCCGATCACGTAATCATCCGCCTTATCCTGTTGAAGCATAAGCCACATTGCCTCCACATAATCTCCGGCGAACCCCCAGTCCCGGCGGGCTTCCAGGTTACCCAATTGAATTTCTTTTGCTAATCCTAATTTAATACGAGCAACGCCGTGTGTGATCTTCCGCGTGACAAATTCCATCCCCCGCCGTGGACTTTCGTGGTTGAACAGAATTCCAGAAACAGCAAACATATTATATGACTCGCGGTAATTCACCGTGATCCAATGTCCATAAACTTTTGCCACACCATAAGGGCTGCGCGGATAGAAAGGCGTCGATTCGTTCTGAGGCACTGTGCGTACCTTCCCAAACATCTCACTGGTCGAAGATTGATAAAATTTCGCCTTAGGGTGCGCATGGCGGATGGCTTCCAGCATGCGGGTAACGCCCAAAGCGGTTACTTCACCGGTTAACACCGGCTGGTTCCAGGAGGTAGGAACAAAAGACTGCGCCGCCAGGTTATATACCTCATCCGGTTGGTATTCTGCTATCACGTCCATTAACGAACTTTGGTCGTGCAAATCGCCTTGTAAGATGATAATATCATCTTGAATTTGCTCGATGCGCTCGAATGTGATCGTACTGGAGCGGCGAACCATCCCTAAGACCGTATAACCTTTGGAGAGTAAAAATTCCGCCAGATAGGATCCATCCTGGCCGGTGATGCCAGTGATCAATGCGGTGGGCATAAAAGCCTCCTTTGCTCAAAATTCAATGGCTGAATTATAATCAGGGCTGGAATACGGTCAAGAGGTAAAATATTATTAGGCTACACCCCAAGTAAAATCACTTCGTGAACGTTGAAAATATCTCACCGCCGTAATAATCTGATTGTTAATATGGTTAATTTTTCAATAGAGTTTTTATCAACAGTCTCATCGCTCTTGTGCTAAAATGTATGGCATGTTGAGGCATATCTTTTGGCTATTGGCTCTCAGCTTAATCTTTACAACCCCTGTAAATGCCCAAACAGCCAATGATGCCAGATTATTCAGCCCAAATACTGGCACATTTCCCAAAATTGGTATTTATCTCGACGCGCATGATACCCATGGCGGTTTTATGCATGGGATTCACCTCGATGATGTTCAGGTGTTCGAAGATGACCGCCAGATAAAAATCTCCGAATTCAAAGAAATTCGCCCGGGTGTTCAGATTGTCATTGCTTTGAATCCCGGACGATCCTTTCTGGTGCGCAACTCCAAAGGTCTTTCCCGCTACGATATTATCGCTTCATCGATAACCAGTTGGGCAATGAGTCGTACCGGTTCGACTCTGGACGATATGAGCCTGATCGTTCCAGACAGCCCTGGGCGTACTCATCTTGTAGATCCTTTAGACCTGGCACAAGCAACATCTGCATATATCGTCAACGATAAAACAATCAGCCCTAATCTCGATTTAGTTTCCGATGCCATCGATCTGGCGAACGACCCGCCTCCACGAGCTGGAATGGAACGAGTTATCCTATTATTTACCTCCCCATTAGAGAACAATCAATCTCAAGGTATACAAGATTTGGTGACTCGTGCAGCTCAGAATCAGATCCGCATCTTTATTTGGCTGGTTGGGGCGCCCGATTCATTCAACGAGAAAAATATCGCCGGGCTTGAATCACTGGCAACGCAAACGGGGGGAGCCTTTATCCCCTATACCGCGGATGAAATGATCTCTAATCTCGAGGATTATTTAGATCCGCTGCGCAGTGTTTATTATTTGGAGTATCAATCCCTGATTCGGAAAACAGGAACTCATCAGTTACTGGCGCAGTTTCAGTATAATGGAGAACAAATAACAACACCTCTGCTTAATTTCGAGATTGAGATATTCCCGCCAAAACCTGCTTTTGTTTTTCCGCCCACGGCTATTTCCCGCACCGAACCAACTGAAAAGAATCCTAATCATCGAAATGAAATCCAGGCAAAAGAATATCTGCCCAAAGAGGTCTCATTACAAATATTGGTCGAATTCCCCGATTCTCGTCCCCGCAGTTTGGTACGCTCGACTCTATATATCGACCAAGTGGTTGCTGCAGAAAACCTGAAAGCACCCTTCGACCAATTTATATGGGATATATCCAAATATACCGAGACAGGTCAGCATGTGATGCGGGTAGAAGTCGAAGACAGCCTTGGTTTAATCGGAAGTAGTATAGAAACACCGGTCGATGTCCTTTTGCCAACCCCTCATTTTTCCCTGGCTGCAAAATTATCTCCGCATCTGCCCTGGATTGCCAGCCTGGTTGCGGCTGGTTCTGGTTTGTTATTGGCTTTCATCTTATTAGTAAATGGAAAAATTCATCCCAATTCGCATGGCTGGCTGAAAGATTTCAGGAAAACAAATCGAAACAGAAACAAGGAAATGATAAAGCCCCCTGCAGCCGATTCGTTTGGTATTGGTGGTCGTAAAAAAGCCAATTGGACTGAGTTCTTCCAAAAATCCCCCCCATTAGCCCCACAAGCATTGGCATATTTGATCCCGGTCGAGAATGGCGAAACAACGCAAAACCTGGCGCCCATCCCAATCACCCAAGGCGTATATATTGTCGGCAGAGATAGTTTACTGCCATCGCTAACCAAAGGAAATCCCACCATCGAACCTGAACATGCCCGCATCACCCGCCGCAAAGATCAAAATTTTTACATCAACGATATGGGAACGCGCGCCGGTACCTGGGTTAATTACACACCAATCACCGGAGAGGGTGTTCTTATCGAACATGGCGATTTAATCCATTTTGGCAGTATTGCAGTTCAATTTTCTCAGCCTGATCATAACAATCACAAAAAAATCGTTGTAAAAGAGGCATTTGATTATGATCCCTTCTGAACGGGCACATATTCACATTGCAGCAGTATCAAATGCCGGTCTCAGTGGGAAAAATAACGAAGATCGATATGCTGTCTCTGCTTTCAAATTAGAAACAACCCCTTCAATTCCCTCTGTTTTCGCAATTGTGGCAGATGGCATCGGCGGTCACAGCGCCGGTGAAGTTGCCTCGGAAATGGCAGTCGAATCGATATGCCGCTATATTGCAGCGAGTAATGGCTCCCAGCCTGTATCAGCGTTAAATAGTGCGATTGTACAGGCTGGACAGGAAATAAATATCGCCGCAGAATCTAATCGTGAACATCACGGCATGGGGTCAACTTGCGCCTGCGCCTGGATCATTGGCGACCGATTTTACATGGCTACCGTTGGAGATTCACGAGTTTACCTGCTACGAGGCTCAACCATCCGCCAATTGAGTAAAGACCACACCTGGGTGCAAGAAGCCTTGGATAAGGGTGCCATTTCCGCCCATGAGGCGCATAATCACCCCAACGCCCATGTTATCCGCCGCTATCTTGGCTCGCGCCAGGCAGTCGTCCCCGATTTCCGCATCCGTTTGTCTGACGAAGAAAGCGATACCCAAGCCATCGAAAACCAGGGGATGACTCTATTCCCAGGTGATCATATCTTATTATGCAGCGATGGATTGACCGACCTGGTGGGGGATGAAGAGATTCTTTCATATGTGTCCAACAAAAAAGGGAAACATGCTCTCAATGACCTGGTCAACCTGGCAAACCAGCGCGGCGGTCATGATAATATTACCATCATCACGTTGAGCATCCCTCAGGTAACCAAACAGAGCACTCCCCAACCCTCACCGATTAAAAAAACCCGCCGGAGTGCACCTTGCCTTTTAGCAGGCATTCTGCTGTTTATTGCCTTGCTTATTATTGGGGGATACTTTTGGTACTTCAATAGTCAAACCCTGAAGGTAAATCCCACCCCTTCTCTTTCCTTCGATAGGCTCAGCACGCTTCCATCCGTCATAATCCCTCAAGCTACCCAGCCTCTCCCCGCAGTTTTACCTGTCACGCCGCTGCCCACCTCACCTGCATCAGTGGATCCAGATGCCACACTGCAGCAGATTTCTCCGCCCCTGCAATTCACCCTGACTCCCTGGCCGACCAACACACAGGCGCCATGACCAAATTTTTCCCTGGCAGGATATAAAAAAATCACCCGGCTTGCACCAGGTGAATAATTTATTAATAGAGATTTTCAACACTCTACTATTATTAATTATGGCATAGCAGCATAATACACCTGATTGCTCAAAGCCAGGAAAACCACTCTGCCATCTGTGCTGATTGCAAACGCTGAAGCGGGCAATGCACCACCTGTTTCATTTATCAAATCGCTGGAAGGACGGAACTGGCGGTGAAAAGTCAAAGAACGCAAGCTAAAGTGATAAATCGCCTGCCTGCCCGGCTCCATGAAATAAAGAGATGGATCGGGGGGATCAGAAGCATATATTTGAGTAACGGGTGTTTCCGGAATTAATATACGGTTTTCTCGCCCTGGCCGGGAATCCACAAAGGGAACTGGGCTTTCACAATGCGTGGGTGAAACGCTCAAATTACTATAGGTACACAAGGTTAAATGCCCATCGGAATGGAGCAAATATAAGTCATCTTGATTTACCGCTAGATCGATAACATCTTTCATCTGTGGGACGCTTTCCCCAAAGAATAACTCCGGCTCATTTTCGAAATTACTTTTCCAATAAATCCAAACGGCATTCTTGTCTGGATCCAAGAGATAAAAATTACCCTGATCCAGAGTAAAGCCCCTCAACACACCTAGACCGGTGGGAGGAGGCTGTAATTTGAGTTTTTCTGGCGAATTTCCTGCGCTGCATTGCAATAAATTTCCTTTGGCATCCATCCCCAGCAAGATGGTAGTACCCTGGCTGCCGCGGGTGAACAATGCAAAATCGATCAGCGATCCAGTGCCCTCAGCGCCGGGATACTGCGGACCGCACTTGAAATCATCATCATGCTCATATCCGCTGGCAGTCGAGAAGACGCGCAAGATACTGCCAGATTTCGCATCGAGTACGAACAGCTCCGTGTTCGAAGCAGCCATGCGTGAAATTTGAACAGTTGAAGGAAAACCGCCCGAGATGGCATTTTGAAAATCAAGCCGAATTATCCCATCGGCTTCATCCAGTGCGGTGAGTGCCTGATTGCGCAAGTTTTCTGCTTCTGCACTGGCGCCGTATTTCCCTGCTTTGTCTAAATTCGAAAGCACCTGCTCCCACTGCTCACGCCCAGCCAGCACATTGATCTGTGCGCCTGCCTGGCTCGCAAGCTGCTCAGCTTCCTTTAAGTACAATTGATACTGGCTCTGCCTGCCGCTGCGAAAATAAATCAGCGTTGCAATTGCCACCACAATCAACGGTACCACCACGGCAATGACCGCCAAAACTGCCGGCGACACGCTGGGAAGCAGCTCTTCCGGCACCATCTGCCTGAAAGAGCTTCGCACAGCCGATGAAAAACGGTGAATGCTTTGATCGATTTTTAATAACAGGCTGGCGCCAACCTTTTCAATGGGAGGCTTTGCCGGCTGCGGTTTCTGACCTTCACGAGCTTCTGCGCATTCACCCGAGAAAGGCGCAGATGCCGGCAATTCCGTTTGTGAACTGTCGAACACCCCGCCGCTTTCCCCTGCAGTCCTGCCGGGTTGATATTGCGATATTTCCGGCACGCCAGGTTCACCTTCCAGGATAACACTTTCTTCGCTCGGTTCAGATTCTGCATGGATCACCTCTGCCGTGGGAAGCCCATAGCCTGAAGAATATGCCGGCTGAGGCATTTCTCCGGGAATCGCTGCCGGTTTTTCCGCGAAGTCTGCCGGCGCTTCTGCACCAGTTTCCAGCGGGCGGGCAGGCGAACCACCCGGCTTCGGTTTGAGCAGGAATGTTTTTCCGGAACCTGAACGCACCTGCATTAGAGCCGCGTTGAAATCTGCCCCGGCAAAACCTGCTAACCTCCGCCGCAAGCTTTCTGGTCCTTGCCCATATAAACTTTCCAGCAAGGTGTTAGTCCAGTGCAAAGGCGGCTGATAGACCAGCAACAACGTATCGCTGGTGGTTAAAGGCGAGTGGTAATAGCGGATGGTTACAGCCTTGCTAACACCTAAAACCCGGTTAATATCCGGCGGTTCATGGAAATGTTTTACGCCAGTAGAAGACAGGATATAGGCATGGGCGGGTCCGCTTATTCCGATGTACAGGCTGTCATCACGCACCACCGCCTGACACAATACACCCGTCGCCTGGCTGTCACTGCCACTGCTGCGCACATTCCGCTCCAGAAGCAAGGCATTAAGCGATTCCGCCACGCTGCGCATGGCTGAGGTTACCGAACCGGGCGTTTTATAATAAATCAAACCCAATTTCCCTAATACCTGCTCTTGCGATGATGGCGAGAGCTGAGCCGAACCCGTAGCGGTGAAATATAAGATCAGCCTGTCCGATTGCCGCCCGCGCGCTGGACGGCGTGAGGGTGTGGCGATATGCAGCCCCGGCATGGACATCTGTTCCTGCCCACCCAGGAACGCCAATGGAAGAAGGTTAATATCAAGAGTAGAAGTCATAGCATCAGATGAAATCCCATGAATGATATGGTTAGTTGATCATCGTTAATCATAACTTCATTTCAAAGTCCAAATGTCTAGATACAAACATTATACTGGTAAAATCAAGATTACTTGAATATGGATAGCGAACAAAAATCGACCTTCGATCAATTTCTCTGGAGATTTCATGCACCTATCAGTCCTTCGTGAAACACAGCAATTGCAAAATCTGGCAGATGAATGGAATGCCTTGCTATTAGAGAGTGCAAGTCACGTGCCGTTTTTAAGGCACGAGTATCTTTTAACCTGGTGGAATTTTTTAGGCGGTGGGGAATGGCAGGATGGCGAGCTGTATACAATCATCGGCAGGGATAGCGGCGGGCGGTTATCGGGAATTGCACCCTTCTTTCTCACCCAAACCAGGCAGGGTAAATCGACGCTGATGCTGCTGGGCAGCTATGAAATTTCCGATTACCTGGACGTGATTGCCCGCCAAGCCGATTTGCCGGTTTTCATCGAGAGTGTCTGCGACCATCTGGCAAGCTCGACAGCCCCAGCCTGGGATACCATCGATTTATATAATGTGCTCGAAACATCGCCTACCCTGCCCATCCTGGAAAAAGCAGCCACCCGTAAAGGATGGAAACTCACTTCCTTCTCGGGAGAAGAAATGCACCACTGCCCGGTAATCACCTTACCCGGCGATTGGGAAGCCTACCTGGCAGGCATCGATAAAAAGCAGCGCCACGAAATCCGCCGCAAATTGCGCCGGGCGGAAGAATCCGAAGTGCCTGTGCGCTGGTATATCGTTCAAGAATCCGACAATTTAGAAACCGAGATCGAAGCGCTGTTTCGCCTGATGGCGCAAAATGCGGAAAAACAGGCTTTCCTTACCGAAGCCATGCAGCAACAGCTGCGCGCCATCATCCAGGCGGCATACGATCACGGCTGGCTGCAATTAGCCTTCCTGGAAGTGAACGGCGAGAAAGCCGCTGTTTATCTTAATTTCGATTACCACAACGGCATTTGGGTCTATAACTCAGGCCTGGATAATAATTACGGCGTTTATTCGCCCGGCTGGGTGCTGCTGGCTTACCTCCTGCGCTGGGCAAACGAGCATGGCAGACAATTTTTCGATTTCATGCGCGGCAACGAAGATTATAAATACCGCTTCGGCGGTAAAAACCGCTTCATCAAGCGCATCTTGATCGAACGTAATGGATAAAGCCAGTGAGAAAAGTGATTGGTGAGGGGTTATCAGAAATACGGAAGGCTGCTCGGGCAGCCAGAAATTGGCGTTTCACATTCCCCAATGCCATAGATTAACTCCAAAGATTGTATATACTGAGAGAAGAGGAATGATGACCAAAGCTCACCCTACGACTTGGTTACTGACGGCAGGGCAGAGCGAGTTTCCCTTGGAGACAGAGTTAGCTGCTTCTTACTAAATTTAAATAATTGTCTGCAACAATTCCTGCAATTCTTTTTATTACATCTTCCTCAGACCATGGAGCTTTTACCAAATGGAGGACTCCTTCTGATGATAAA
>JAAZNS010000217.1 GCA_012798185.1 Chloroflexota bacterium
AAGATGGGTCATTTTTCATATTTGGGCGACGCCACACTCGGGGCAAATGTTAATATAGGAGCTGGAACCATCACCTGTAATTATGATGGCGAGAAGAAGAACCATACCGAAGTAGGCGATCATGTCTTTTTAGGCAGTGACACAATGCTGGTGGCACCAGTCAAAATTGGCAAAGGAGGGCACACCGGCGCTGGGGCTGTGGTTACTAAAGATATCCCTGAAGACAGCCTGGCTGTTGGGGTGCCGGCGCGTGTTATTCGTAAGTTGGAAAAACGTGGATAGACCTGAAGCAGTATTCCTGGTTATAGCAATTGTTTTTATTTTGGATTTGATCGTAGCTGCTGCCAAAGAAAGTCTGCTGCATTCTTTTTTAATGCGCTACTTTCCTCAGCATGATCAATTGGAAATTTCCTTGCGGCGCACTCTGGAGTTATTCCACTCCATTCCCCGTTTACAAGCCACGCTTGAATTAACTCAAGTTTTCACGCATTTTTTGATCCTTGGGTTGACGTTGTTTTGGATTTCGTTGGTTTATACCGCTTCGGTGCTTTTCTATCTTGCAGTAGTTATATTGGCGGCATTTATTATTTTCTGGTGTGAATGGGTGGTGGAAAAAATCATTTCCCGCAATAACGATCGCTGGGCGGTACGGTTAACACCATTTGTTAGCCTATTGGTTTTCATCATGACACCTCTGGTGGGATTACCGATATGGTTATCTAAAATTACCAATCTGCTGCCCAAAGATGAGCGACAGATGACCGAAGCCGAACTGAAGACATTGGTGGACGTTGGTCAGCAAGGGGGAGTATTAGAGCAGGATGAGCGCAAGATGATCTATTCGATTTTTGAAATGGGCGATACCTTAGCGCGGGAAATTATGGTTCCCCGAATTGACATGCTTTCATTAGATGTAAACACGCCGCCTGAACAGGCGATCGATGCGCTCCTGGCAGCTGGGCATTCACGCGTTCCGGTTTACGAGGAAAGTGTGGATCATATTATTGGGCTGCTTTATGCCAAAGATTTATTACGCATCTGGAGGGAAGGCAATCATTTACAGTCGCTACGTACGCTGCTTCGCCCGGCATATTTTGTTCCCGAAGCCATCAAACTCGATGCTCTTTTGCAGGAAATGCAAAAGAAACGCGTTCATATGGCGATCGTCGTCGATGAATACGGAGGTATCTCCGGTTTGGTTACCCTGGAAGATATT
Organism: Chloroflexota bacterium; assembly: GCA_012798185.1. Classification (GTDB taxonomy): domain Bacteria; phylum Chloroflexota; class Anaerolineae; order Anaerolineales; family UBA4823; genus JAAZNS01. Next base: position 1,217 of record JAAZNS010000217.1, read on the forward strand.
GTCGAAGAAGTGGTGGGAGAGATCCGAGATGAATATGACCAGGCTGAGGAATTTACATACCAAAAAATTAATGAAAACGAATATTTGCTGCTCGGGCGCATCGACTTGGATGATTTCAATGATTTAATGGGCAGTCAGATTCAAAAAGTTGAAACAGATACCCTGGGAGGCTACATCTACAAACGATTGGGCAGAGTGCCCGCTGAAGGCGATACAATTCAAATTGGTCATGTGTTATTAACTGTCGAAGAAGTAATCGGGAGGCGAATTCATAAAGTCCGCGCCCAATTGCTCCCTGATTTATCCAACGAAATAAAGGAAAATTCTCATGATGACTGATGAGGAAAAAGAAAAATTAATCCAGATTGCCCTACAGGTACGCTCTCACGCTTATGCGCCATATTCTCAATACCAGGTTGGCGCAGCGCTATTAGCTTCCTCTGGGAAAATATATGATGGGGTCAATGTGGAAAATGCTGCTTTTCCAGTGACCATCTGTGCGGAGCGTGTGGCTGTTTTTAAAGCGATCTCGGAGGGTGAACGTGAATTTACTGCTATTGCTGTTGCTACCGCAAATGGCGGAATGCCTTGCGGATCTTGCCGTCAGGTGCTGGCGGAATTTGGATTGGAAACATTAGTAATCATTGCAGATGGCGAAGGGAATATCTTACATGAATCCACGGTAGGGGATCTGCTTCCTGGCGCCTTCCGTTCGGGAGATTTACCAAGGTAGAAAGCGTGAATTATTTACGGAGAAAGGGTGGGTGTAGCTAATAAAGATTGAAGGATCCAACCTTCAGCGCCATCGGGGGCAATAACATGAACCCACATCATTCCATTTAAAATAAAATTTTCTGGTAGGATTTGCATGGCAATACCATTCAGGTAGCTTTTGATAATGCTGCCACCTGGCGTTGCCCGTAAAAGAATCCCTTCTGTTCCAGGCGCCGATACGATCGCGATAACCGGTGTTGCTGTAGGCGTTGGCGTGTGCGTTGACGTCGGCTTGAGCGTACGTGTGGGAGTGAAGGTTGGGGTTGACGTAGGCGGAATGGGTGTTATGGTGGGGGAAAGTGTGGGTGTAAGGGTTAGAGTGGCAGATGGCACTGGTGTGGGTAACCCGATTTTTCCTCCTACAACAGCACCTGCACCGCTTAATCCAATCATCAATGTTATTCCTACCAAAATGAGGGCTCCGCTTACTGTGTACCCAAAAAGGGTTAATGGGCGGAATCCATACAAGGCCAACACAATAACGCCACTCAACACACTCCACGCCAAATGAAGGGCAAAAACTACCAGACCGTCTGGCCAAAGGAAGGGTTGTCCGCTGGCCAGTCCAAATCCAGCAATTGTAAGGGGCAGATAAAGTTCATAAGCCAGTGCGATGCTGGGGGCGATTGCGTTGCGTTCGCTGCCCAGCATGGCTGCCATGGTTAACCCGGCGCCAACGGTGAGAACGAAAAATCCGATCCAAGAAATTTGTGCATGGATATGCGCCTGGGATAGCTTCATCGTCACATTGTTTTGTGTCAATAATTTAGCAACAAATCCTGTAATCCATCCTCCCAGAAAGACAAGAAAACAGCCGATCAACAATCCTGCAAGACTGCGTAAAAAATGCTGCACCGAACCGACCACAGTGCCTAAAGCCATACCGGCAATTGGTGCCATTACAGGAGCAAAAACAGCGCCTAAAACCAATAATGCCGGTGAATCGAGCAGCAAACCGATTCCCATGACTAAACCACAGGTCGATGAAAACAAAAAGAAATCGAAAGAGGGGGAAGCCCGGCGGGCAATTTGATCTAGAATCAGACTGCGTTCATCCACATCCAGCGGCGCCAGGATACGGCGAGCCCGCCTCCTTCTTGCCGGGGGAAGGAAATCGGGATCTTCTGGAAAAGTTTCGCTCTGGTGTTTTGGCATATTTTTGGGGTGCAGCGCCTAATTTATACTTCCTATATTATACAAGAAAAAACAATTTGGCTGTTTTCTATGAAACGTTTTCGAACAATTTTATATTTGGCTATCATAGAAAAAGGTTAAATCCAGTACATGAAATGTTTTATTCATAACTCATAGTACAATATGAGCGGATCATTCTATAATTATATTGAGGGTTTATGAGTCGCCTTTTTCGTCATCATTTTCAATGGTTGTTTATTATTGTATTAGTCAACAGTATCCTTTTAGAGAGTTGTAATCTTTCCACACAAACACCCACGACTACCCCTACTGAATATATCTTACAACCTACACAAACACAAACCCTGACGCCCACCGAGACGCCTCAGCCGCCGCTGGTTGTATTATTGGCGCCTCCTTCATCCGATTCGACTCTTGTCGAACAATTACAAGCTTTAGTTTCTGAGCTTGCGGCGCAATCCAATTTGCGATTTGAGGTATTGCAAACAATATCTGTATCTGATTTTAATAACCAAGATATCGAGCTTGCGTTTATTCTTCCACCCGATCCTGGCATCGGCGAATTGGCAGCGGCAATGCCTCACACGCAATTTGTTGCTGTTGGTATACCCGGCTTGCAGGCTGGCGCTAATATCAGCCTGATTAGGTCTTCCATCAGCCGGTCAGATCAAGCAGGCTTCCTAGCGGGAATTATTGCGGCAACAACCACGAACGATTTTCGAGTAGGAGTTATCTACCCTGCAGATACAGCGTTGGGAAAAGCTGCCCGGCGCGGTTTTTCTAAAGGCGTTTCTTTCTATTGCGGTCTCTGCCAGCCGGTAAACCCACCTTACCCTCCTGCGGCTTACCCTTTGTTTTATGAGCTGCCTGCTTCAGCAGCTCAACCTGATTGGGATGCATCTATTGCGTATTTTAAAGAATGGCAGGCAGCGACGATTTATGTGACGCCTGATCTTATCGATACTGGGCTGGATGAATATCTGGCTCAGGCGGGATTCCAGATCATCAGCCATAACCTGCCTTCGGGTTTTGCTAAGGACCGCTGGACTGCCTCGATTGGTGCTGGAGATACAATCCAGGCGATACGATCCCATTGGCAAGAATTTATTTCTGTCGAAGGAGGGTTATCTTTTGAATCACCGGTTGGGATCGCTTATATAAATGAAAGCCAGATAAGCCCCGGAAAACAGCATTTCATCGACTCGATATTGTCGGACCTACTGGATGGATATATCGATACCGGCGTAGATCCAGCGACCGGGGAATGGCGATAATATCGGAGCATTGAATAACTATTTACACATGAAATATTCTTCATCAAATATAAGAATATTTCATGTGACAGGAAAAATCTGGAAAAATAAATATTGCACTTTGCTCATTCTCGTGCTAAACTAACAAGGTATCAGTTAATTATTTATACGGCTGGAAGGGAAATAAATATACAATTTTGATGGTTTGCATGTTTTCGGAAGCGTGATTGATCTAAATATCTATCATGACTTAAAGGAGGATTGCTTATCCGGAAGTAAAAAACCCACAAATAGATTATTTAATCTGCAATTAAAATCCTAGAAAATATTAAATTTGGAGGAGAAATCCATGTATAAAAAAGTGTTGGTAATAGTCACTGTTCTAATGGTTGCTTCGATGTTGCTTTCAGCCTGTGCACCAGCTGGCGAGAAAAAAGCTGATTGTTCAAAGCCGGAAACATTTTGCGTAGGCTTGGTCACCGATGTTGGTAAGATCGATGATAAATCGTTCAACCAATCCACTTGGGAAGGTGTGAAGCAAGCAGAAAAAGAGTTAGGTGCTATTGTTCAATATATTGAGACGACCGACTCAAAGGACTATGATAAAAACATTGCCACATTTGCCGATGAAAAATACGATGTAATCGTCACAGTAGGTTTTGCACTGGGTGAAGCCACCATTGCTGCAGCAAAGGCATATCCTGATATTAAATTCATTGGTGTAGACCAATCACAAAGTGAAGTGATCCCCAATTTAGCTGGTTTGGTCTTCCCCGAAGATAAAGCTGGCTTCTTGGTTGGCGCTTTGGCAGCGCAAATGTCCAAGAGCGGTAAAATTGGTGCGGTCTGCGGCACCGATGCAGTACCTGCGGTTTGGCGCTTCGGTGAAGGATACCGCGCAGGAGCAGCCTATATCAATCCAGCCGTGGAAGTAAACGTGGTTTACCACAGTGATGTCGGTTTCGATAAGACCTTCACCGATCCTGAATGGGGCAAGACGACTGCTCTTTCGATGATCGATAAGGGCGTAGACGTGGTATTTGGCGCTGGCGGTAAAACAGGCAACGGCGCGCTGTTGGGCGCGGCAGAGAAAGGCGTGTATGCCATCGGCGTCGATACAGACCAATATTACACCGTACCCGAAGCTCAGAAAGTATTACTTTCCAGCGCGATGAAACTGCTTACCCCCGGCACCTTCGATTTGATAAAAATGGCTAAAGAGGGCAACTTCCCTGGCGGTGATTATCTTGGTCAGGCTGGTTTTGCACCATATCATGATGTAGAGAGCCAGGTTCCTGCTGAAGTAAAAGCAAAGATGGAAGAAATCCAGAAAGCATTGGCAGATGGCTCGCTGGAGACTGGTGTTGCTCCGGTGAAACCGGGCGGATAATTCAATATGATGGTTTATCAAGGAAAGGGCGATTTGCCCTTTCCATTTTATTTAATCATGACAATTCCCCCATTGAGTGCAGAGGTAAAACCTCTGCACTCTGGTAAAATTTAAAAAACTGCTCAGCCGGCTTAGGTGAGTATCCAAAATTGATATATTTATGGATACGCAGCACCCATAAACACCTTTATAATAAGGCTTCGTCACCATAGCCTGAGCAGTTACATATTTTGATAAATCAAGATACCGGGGGAGTGAATTCATGATTATTGGAGTGGTTTTATGGAAAAAACTGAACCACAATCGAAGAACGAAAGACAAAATTTTTTTATCCGTGTTTTTCAACCGGTTAGCAAAGCCTTACTTGTTCCTGTTCTTGCGGTTATAACCGCGATGATCGTGGGCGGCTTGGTGATTGCCGGGGCTAATGGAGATCCGTTTGCAGCCTATGCAGGATTATTCGAAGGGGCATTTGGTACACTGAGGGCATTGAGTGAAACCACAGTATGGGCAACCCCCTATATTTTTGCCGGGTTAGCGGTGGCATTAGCCTTTAAGGGCGGATTGTTTAATATCGGCGCAGAAGGTCAATTAGCATTAGGCGCCGTAGCTTCCGCATGGGTTGGCTATGCATTACCTGATTTATTAGGAATATCGATACCCAGAATTATTCACTTGCCTCTCACGATTTTCGCTGGAATGCTGGCTGGTGCAATATGGGGCGCTATCCCGGGCTGGTTAAAAGCGAAAACGGGTTCTCACGAAGTCATTAATACCATCATGATGAATTATATTGCTCTTAATATGGTAAGTTACCTGCTCAATGGACCATGGAAGGACCCCGACCCGTTGAATGTTATTGCCCGTACCCCCATGATTGCTGAAGGAGCGCGGATTCCAGCGATTTTTAGCCAATACCGTTTTCACTGGGGATTTTTTTTAGCTTTGGTAGTGGCTTTTATCGTATGGTGGTTATTATGGAAAACCACCCTGGGATTCGAAATCCGTACAGCCGGTTCCAACCCCGATGCGGCGAAATATGCAGGCATCAATGTCTCACGAACGATTGTACTAACCATGACGATTTCGGGATTGTTAGCGGGATTGGCAGGCGCCATCGAAGTGACCGCATTGAATTATCGCCACGAGTTGGGTTTCTCGCAAGGATATGGGTTCGACGCAATTGCCATTGCCTTGCTTGGAAAAAGTCACCCCTTTGGGGCGGTTATCGGCGCAATCCTTTTTGGCGCAATGCGCAACGGGGCGACAAGAATGCAATTTTTGACTCAAATCCCCGTGGATGTCATATCAGTCATTCAAGCGCTTATTTTGCTGTTTGTTGCTGGAGATGCTATTAGCCGGTTCATTTATCGAATACGGCAGCCCAGTGAAAAAGTCGTTCTTACCCGTGGCTGGGGGAAATAGGAGGACGCGATGGATGTAAAAAGATATGCTTTTATCGCTTTGATCATTATTGTTCTGATTGGTGTGGTCGTTGTTGTGGGGAAATCTGCCGTTTCACCAAGCGTGATTATTGTCAGCATGATCGCTACGACGATCTCCGTTGCAACACCACTGACATTAGGCGCCTTGACCGGTGTTTTTAGTGAGCGGGCTGGCGTCGTCAATATCGGTATCGAAGGCATGATGCTGGCTTCCGCCTTTTTTGGCTGGTTTGCAGCGATTTATATGAATACCATATTAAAAATGGAAGCCATGCCAAGCCTGATTATCGGCGTTATCGCCGCGATTATCACCGGAGGGTTATTAGGGTTATTACATGCAGTGTTATCGGTTACATTCAAGGTAGATCAAATAATCGGCGGTACGGTTATCAATCTTTTGGCGGTTGGGATTAGTGGATTCTTAAACCGGCAATTATTTTTCGAAAAACAGAGTATTTTTGGAGGCCAGGTGCCGCACGCGCCGGGTGTACTACCGCGCATCCACATCCCCATCCTGGCAGATATTCCCGTCGTTGGCACTGTTTTCGATCAACAACCTATCGCTATCGCTGCCATCCTTTTGGTTATCCTGACTCACTATGTGCTTTTCTATACCCGGTGGGGTTTGCGCACACGAGCAGTTGGAGAGCATCCAAGAGCAGCGGACACCGTGGGAATCAATGTCTATCATATGCGGTATATGAATGTGATCATCGGCGGTTTGATCGCTGGTTTGGCTGGCGCTTATTTCACCCTTGAATCGGTGCCTTCTTTTGAGCCGTTAATGACCAATGGCCGTGGATTCATTTCGCTGGCTGCCATGATCTTTGGCAACTGGTCTCCTTTTGGGTCTTGGGCAGCCGCGCTGGTTTTTGGCGCTGCGCAGGCATTACAAATCAACCTTCAGTTTTTCCGAGCATTAATACCAGACCAGTGGGCGTTTTTACAGAGTTCAGCGGTAGTTGGGATGGTACCTTATGTCTTGACCATGTTGATTATGACCGGGATAATCGGAAAGACCAGAGCCCCTGCCGCAGACGGCTCACCTTATGAAAAGTAACGCCAGGGAGCGAATATTATGGATACAGTTCTTGAAGTAAAAGGAATAACAAAACAATTTCCCGGCGTTCTGGCTAACGATCATGTCAATTTCGATTTAAAAAAGGGAGAAATCCATGCCCTTTTGGGTGAAAATGGCGCCGGGAAGACTACTTTAATGAATATTCTTTATGGGTTATATCGACCGGATAGCGGGGAAATTTTGATAAAGGGTAAACCGGTCGTTATGAATTCTCCTAAAGACGCTATTGCAGCTGGTATTGGGATGGTTCATCAGCATTTCATGTTGATACCGGTCTTTACGGTAACCGAAAATATTATGCTTGGCGATGAATCCCTCAAAAATGGGGTTTTAGACCGGCGCGGTGTCTCGGCAAAAGTGCTTGAACTTTCACAGAAATATGGATTGGAAATTGATCCGGAAAGTCATGTTGAAGATATCCCTGTCGGAGTTCAACAACGGGTCGAGATTGTCAAGACGCTCTATCGCAAGGCGGAAATACTGATCCTTGATGAACCCACTGCCGTACTCACGCCGCAGGAAGTGGAAGACCTTTTCCGCATTATGCATGAGTTGACTTCGCAGGGAGTTTCGATTATTTTCATCACCCACAAATTGAAAGAGGTGCTGGCAATTGCCGACCGCATCACCGTGATGCGCGCCGGCAAAGTGGTCGGTACTGTAACGCCACAAGAGACGGATGAACCGCATCTGGCTGCCATGATGGTGGGTAGGGAGGTAATCTTGAATGTGGAAAAAGAACCAGCAAAACCAGCCGAGGAGATATTGGTTGTAAACGATTTGCATGTCCGCGATCAGCGCGGCTTGGAAGCTGTACGGGGGGTTTCGTTTACCGTACGCGCCGGCGAAATCCTGGGTATTGCTGGTGTACAGGGGAATGGACAAACCGAACTGGTTGAAGCGCTTACCGGTTTACGTCATTCAATCAGCGGGCATGTGATGTTGATAGGGAAAGACATTACCAATAATCCACCCCGCCCGATTATCGAGACCGGTTTATCTCACATTCCAGAAGACCGGCAGCGGCATGGGTTGGTATTATCCTATCCAGTTGCTGATAACCTGATATTGTGCACTTATTACCTACCTCCCTTTGGGGTGAACACAGTGATGCAAAATAAAGCGATCGACGAGAATGCCAGAAAATTGGTGGCTGATTTCGATATCCGTACCCCCAGCCCTTATGTGCCTACTTCCAACCTTTCCGGCGGCAACCAGCAAAAAGTTATTGTTGCCCGTGAGCTCAGCCGGCCTGTAAAACTGCTCATTGCCAACCAGCCAACCCGCGGGCTGGATGTGGGCTCGATCGAGTATATTCACCGGCAAATCGTAAACATGCGCGATAAAGGGGTAGCGGTATTATTGGTTTCTGCCGAGCTGGATGAGATCATGTCGCTGGCAGACCGCGTAGCAGTAATGTACCAGGGTAAAATTGTGGATATTGTGGATACCGATAAGACCACCAAATCGGAGCTGGGTTTGAAGATGGCGGGAGCAGTTGCTGCGGTAAATCAATAATAATCTATAAGTAAAAAAGAAAAAAGAGGTGTTTCATAGGTAGATACACCTCTTTTTTTTTCGATATACCCCATTTTAAAGCATCATCATTTGAGCATATTTTCAACTAAAGGTGGCGCGGGCGGTGGTCGATTACCTGAGTTTCTCAAATTAGTGTCCTGGAATCAAGTTTTTTCAGAACAGATATCACTGAATTCGAGATATCCGGTTCTGCAA
>JAAZNS010000218.1 GCA_012798185.1 Chloroflexota bacterium
TATCATTACTGGCTGAAATGTTTATGACAGGTATTATTGATAGAGCGGGAAATATTGATATGACATTGTCATCACCGAGAATTCGAGAAGGTTCCCATGGTCCAGAATACGTTGTGGCATGGGAAAACGAGACGGAATTTATGCGAGATATCGTAATTTCACATGTTGATATCGATAATTTAATAAGGGCAAAAGCTGCAATATATGCTGGTTTCACTGTATTATCACAAAGTGTTGGTATCCCTTTACAGGACACAGAACAAATCATCATTGGTGGTTCCTTTGGGAAATATATTAATATAGAAAAAGCAATTCAAATTGGTTTATTACCAGATTTACCCTGGGAAAAATTTAAATTTTTAGGGAATACATCAATTTTAGGTACATATTATGCGATATTGAATAAAGATGCGCGTAGCCGAATCGATGACATTGCATCCAGAATGACTTATATTGAGCTTTCTGCTGATAATTCGTTTTATAACGCGTTTATGTCAGCGTTATTTTTACCTCATACTGATATCAATAATTTTCCTTCTGTAGAGGCTGCACTTGCACTTATCAACCCTCCCAATAAACAATCCGCATAACTGCCGGGGAGGACGCTAATTTTTATTTAATAAGGAGAAGTTGATCCATGTATATCATAGGTGAGCATATCCATATCATATCTGACGCGGTGAAAAACGCGTTAAAAGAACGAGATGCAAGTTTCTTTCAGCGCCTGGCTGTCGAGCAGGTTGAAAAAGGCGCTCAGTCTTTAGATTTAAATCTCGGACCCAGAAAGGCAGATTGGGAAGAAGTTTTCCCATGGATTGTTGAAACTGTCGAGGCAGTAACTGATGTTCCATTGAGTTTCGATAGTACCAATATCTTAGGAATTGAAGCAGGCTTGAAAAAGGTAACCAAAGCTCAACCTATTATAAATTCGACTTCAGCTGAAGAAGAGCGCTTAGAAAAAGTGCCCTTGGTAGCTAAAAAATATAATACAAAGTTGATTGCGTTAACGATGGGGAAAAGCGGTATACCGGTGGCTGCTGATGAGAGAGTTAACATAGCCCTGGAAAAATTAATCCCAAGAATGATTGAGATCGATTTTCCAATTTCGAATTTGATTATTGATCCGCTTGTGTTGACCGTTTCTGGTTGTCAACAATATTGCCCGCAACTTATTGAAGCAGTACGCACCCTTCAATTTGCCTGGGATCCACCGCCAGCAATATCAGTTGGATTATCAAATGTTTCAAATGCTGTACCAAAAGAAAACCGCTCGCTTATCAATCGGGTTTATTGTGTAATGCTCATGGGAGTTGGTCTGCAGATGATGATTGCTGACCCGTTTGACGAAGAATTAAAGAAAGCCATAAGAATAGTTGAAGAAAAAGATACTTCTACAGCGCTTGGGCGTTTATATAACAAAATTGCCGATCGTATTTCTGCGATGGAGGAACCTCAAATCGAGGACGTCGATATAAATGATCCGGAGCAAGTAGCTATTTGGAAAACAGTTCAGATATTATTAAACAAAGTTATCTATGCAGATGCTTTTCTTAACCAGTGACGGAGTAAGTTATAATCTGCACTTGAAAAATATTGCACTACTACATTGAGATAGGAGGTTTTTATGCCCGGATTTACGCCAGGACGACGGTGGCAACCACCGTATTATCCGTTTAAGAAAGAACCATTGGGATTGAGATTGTTAGAATGGGTGGAAAGAGCAACGAAAGGACCAATGTTTGGATGTCGTATGTGCGGCAACTGCTTGCTGCAAGAAACGGCTTTCATTTGCCCTATGGAATGCCCAAAAGGACTTAGGAATGGTCCTTGTGGAGGATCTACCAAAGAATTTTGCTACGTTGATGAGACACGCCCTTGCATATGGTATAAGATTTATGACCGTGCGTTTCGAATGGGGAGACAAGAAATTCTCATGGAAGTTTTGCCTCCCTTGGATTGGAATAAAACCGGAGGCGAAACTTGGGGAGATGTTGTGCATCAGATTGGAAAAGTTGGGACCGGAAAAGTGATCTCCGGATTATTATTCGGAGATGGGAAAAAGCGTAAAGAAACATGGGAATCTGTGTTTCAACCTGTTCGACAACCAGAATGGTGGGGAGGCGACTCGCAATACCACGCCCCTTCGTATTCCGAACCGGTATCTGAATTAGAAAAACGCTTAAAGGCAGGCGAGTTTGTCGTTACTAGTGAAGTTGCACCACCCATGACCGTTGCCACAAATAAGCTAAACAGCAATATTGCCTTAGTAAAACCCTATGTAACTGCAATCAATTTCACAGATGCACCTTCAGCTTCTCCGCGAATGTCTAGTTGGGCTTGTAGTGCACTGGCAGTACAGGCTGGTGCAGAGCCGGTCATGCAAATAGCAGCAAGGGACCGAACTCGTATTGGCTTGCAGGGGGAAGTTTTAGGTGCGAATTCTATGGGGATTAAAAATATTTTATGTCTTACCGGCGATAGTATGCGCATGGCAGCTGATCCTCGAGGAAGAATGGATATTGTCGATATCGATTCGGTGCAAATGCTTTGGATACTAAGAAAAATGCGCGATGAGGGAAAATATCTCGATGGCAGATCAATGAAATTCCCACCTAAATACTTTTTAGGTGCAGCAGCATCACCCTTTGCCTCAGAGCCAAAATTTCAAGCTATTCGTGAGCACAAAAAGGTAAATGCAGGAGCGCAATTCTTTCAAACAAACCTGGTTTATGATCCTGATAGGTTCGAGATCTGGTTGAATGAATTAGCCAAACGAAATATACTCGATAAAGTATATATTTTAGTTGGAATTACTCCTTTGAAAAATTTCAAAGTTGCACAGTATATGCATAATGAGGTTCCGGGAGTCACCATTCCTACTGAAATTATGAAACGGATGGAAGCTGCAGGTGATAACGCCTCAGAAGAAGGCGTGCAAATTGCTCTGGAATTAATCGAAGCCATAAAAACAAAACAGGGTGTAAATGGAATTCATCTAATGGCTGTAGGATGGGAAGAAATCGTTCCAAGAATTGTCACCGAATCAGGTTTGTTACCGAAGGATTTTGTTCCCCCAAAAGACATTGAATTAAAACAGTCATAATCTAAAATATCTTACAGTAATTATATTCCGGTTTTTTAAAAAATAATAACAAAAAAACCGGAATATTACATTTCGTGTAAAATATAATATTGGCTGAATATACAAAAAAAGGTAGTTACTCAACCTACATGGACGAGTCTCAAAATGTGTGATGAAATTGGGATTTGTCCATTTTAAGCTGAGCAGTTACGTATAAATTAGCATTTGGAAACGAACGAATGCAGATAGATAATTTTATTAATAGTCTACCGAATAATTACACAAAGGCTGATAAAGATTTAATAATCAAAGCCTATAAAAAAGCCGAAAAGGCACATAAGGGACAAACCCGTGTATCGGGGGAGCCGTATGTAAATCATTGTTTAGCGGTAGCAACAATCTTAGCCGAAATGCGGGTTCCGCCAATGGTGGTATCAGCTGGTTTGTTGCATGATATAGTTGAAGATACCGATGTCACATTAGAGGAAATTAGGGAGGAATTTGGTGACGATATTGCCCGCATGGTGGATGGTGTTACCAAACTAACGCAATTGCCCAGAGTATCCAGGGCTGATCAACATACCGAAAAAGAAATTCAGGAAGCAGAAGAGAAGGAATTAGCTGAACGGCGCGGGCTGCCAGATCCCGATGAAGAAGCAGAAAGAATGACACGCAGCCGGCGTTATGATTTGGTTTCGGAAACTTTACGCAAAACTTTTTTAGCAATGGGGGACGATGTAAATGTTGTTTTAATTAAACTAGCTGACCGTTTGCATAATATGCGGACTTTAGGGTATCTGCCAGAGCAAAAGCGAAGAAGAATAGCCCAAGAAACGTTAGATATTTTTGCTCCCCTGGCAAATCGATTGGGTATTTGGCAGATGAAATGGGAGCTTGAGGATCTTGGTTTTCGCCATGTCAATCCTACAACTTATAAGGAAATTGCTGAAGCACTTGCCTCCAGAAGATCAATAAGAGAAAATGAAATGGAGGAAATAAAAAATAAACTGATTAGCTGTTTAAATCAGGCAGGTATTCAAGCAGATATTACCGCAAGACCAAAACATATCTATTCAATATATAAAAAAATGATGAGGAAAGGAATATCATTCGATCAGGTTTACGATGTTAGAGGCGTGAGAATGATCGTTGCTGATATTCCTGCCTGTTACTCGGCATTGGGAGTAATCCATACTCATTGGCGACCAATACCTGGAGAATTTGATGATTATATCGCAGTTCCAAAGGACAATTTTTATAGGTCGTTGCATACCGCCGTAATCTATGATGATGGAAAAACCCTGGAAGTACAAATTCGCACTCCTGAAATGAATCAAAGTGCAGAATATGGTATTGCAGCACACTGGCGATATAAAGAAGGATCAAGCCGTGATGAAGATTATGAAAAACGCATATTATGGCTAAGATCTCTTATGGAGTGGAAGCAGGATATTGTTGATGCACGAGAATTTCTCGACAGCATGAAGACCGATGTATTTCAAGATAGGGTATATGTATTTACTCCCAAAGGCGATATTATCGATTTACCTGCAGGGTCAACTCCAATAGATTTTGCATACCTGGTTCACACGGATATTGGTCATCGATGCCGGGGGGCAAAAGTAAATGGGAAACTTGTTACCCTTGATTATGTATTGAAAACGGGTGATAAATTAGAAATCCTCACTGCCAAACGAGGCGGTCCGAGTCGCGATTGGTTGAATTCAAATTTAGGGTTGGTGAAGACTCAACGGGCAAAAACAAAGATACGTCGGTGGTTTAAAAAGCAGGCGATGGAACAAAATATTGGACAGGGGAAAGCCTTGCTTGATAAAGAATTAAAGAGATTGGGGATAACGGAAGTAAACTTGGAGCGTTTATCACGAGAATTTGAATATCGTAGTGTGGATGACTTGTTTGAAGCGATTGGATGTGGGGATTTACCCTTGGGCAAACTTGTAAATCATCTCACCCTGGGTGAAAAAGAATCCGACGATAGTTTTATTGCTATTACAAAATCAGCTGGCGCACCGGCAAAGCCCTCAGAAGATTCGGTGACCGTTTTAGGATTGAAGGGATTATTGACCACTAATGCCAGATGCTGTAATCCAGCACCAGGAGATATGATCATCGGTTACATTACTCGAGGAAGAGGCGCAACGATTCATCGGCAAGATTGTCCAAATATATTAAGAATTAAAGATCGAGAAAGACTAGTGCGGGTTTCATGGGGAGAAGTAAAAAGCACCTATCCTGTACCAGTTCGAATTAAGGCATATGATCGGAATGGGTTGATGAAGGATGTTTCTACATTAATAACTGATGAAGGAATAAACATGTCCTCAATTAATGTAGAAACTTCACACAATCTAGCAATTTTCGATTTGAAATTAGAGGTCCATGATATTGCTGAATTAAGCAGAGTGCTTGACCGATTAGAGAATTTGCCGAATGTCATTGAAGCAAAGCGGGTTCGGCCTGGCTGATAAAGCGGGGATACCATATATTTATAAATTCTTTATTGATGGTATAATGTTGCCCCAAAAAGAAAACAGAATAGAGAAATTAATATCATAATCATTATTATGGATAGGTCGATATATCAAAATAAATTTAATCTTGCGCTTTAAAATTGTTGGTGTAAAATCACTGCCATAAAATTTTAAACACGATAAAGTTAGCGAATATATGGTTGAAAAATCAAAAATTGAAAAATTTACTTTAGCTATAGAAATTATTGGAATAGTCTGCGAACTTTTTTTATCATATATAAAAATATTTCAAAAAATACTGGTAATTAAAATAAATAATATCTTCAATAACGATAAGTCGAGACATTGCTTTGGAATATTTTTTTTTCAATTAGAATTTTTTAGATTATGGGGAATAAATATTTTGCCGCAGAAAAAGAAAAATAGCCAAAGAAGAAATATTTTTGATCAAGTTACAACAACTATATTTTTACTCTTATCTCATAGTAGACATTCTATTGTGGAATTTATTGATATTGGCTAAAATAAGGTTCTTTAGGTAAACCCATATAAAATTTGCGGAGGTAAAAAATGCCACGAATTCGTTGCCATTACATCGATTGTATACTTCTAGATGATGGTTATTGTGGAGCAGCAGCCATAGAACTTGATCCCGATATGGGATGCATGACTTTTAAGCGCGCAGATGATTTGGAAATTGAAGAAGGGTGGGAAGAAGAGGAAGAAGACGAAATGGAAGAGAGGGATGAGATGGATCTGGAAGATGAAGATGAAGA
>JAAZNS010000219.1 GCA_012798185.1 Chloroflexota bacterium
GATCTGATCGAACAAAAAGCATTCGTTTGGAAAGATGACCTGGGTGTTGATCAACATGAGATCGAAATTCCGCAATCTTTAGCAGAAGAAGCCGATAAGATGCGCGAACAAATGGTCGAGAAAATCGTTGAAATCGATGATGATTTAACCTTAAAATATTTGGAAGGTTCTTCAATTTCAAATGAGGAACTAAGAAAAGCGTTACGCAAAGGTGTAATAAACGGAAAAATTACCCCCGTTTATTGTGGAACATCGTTGAGAAATAAAGGTGTGCAACCTTTGCTCGATGCGGTAGTAAATTACTTGCCCTCACCGGCAGATATCCCTCCAGTGCAAGGAATAAACCCTCGTAACGGAGAGACGATCACCCGTGAAGCGCAGGATGATGCGCCATTAAGCGCTTTGGTCTTTAAAATCGTAACTGATCCATATGTTGGACGCCTGGCATATATCCGAGTTTATTCGGGAAAGCTGACCCAAGGATCTATGGTCTACAATTCAGCTAAGGGACAACGAGAGCGCATTGGTCGTCTTCTACGAATGTACGCTGATAGACGAGAAGACATCAATGAGATCTATGCAGGAGATATCGGCGCGGTTTTGGGTTTGAAGGGTTCTTTCACCGGCGATACCTTATGTGATGCCTCCCATCATATTATTTTGGAAAACATCACATTCCCCGAACCGGTAATTTCTGTATCCATTGAGCCAAAGACAGTTGCCGACCAAGATAAAATGGCTGAAGCTCTCCGTAAACTTGCAGAAGAAGACCCTACTTTTCGGGTTAGAACTGAGAAGGAAACCGGACAGACGATTATTGATGGAATGGGCGAGCTGCATTTGGAAGTATTGGTAGATCGGATGCTGCGGGAATATCGTGTGCAAGCCAGGGTTGGCAAGCCTCAGGTAGCATATCGTGAATCAATCACGAAACCAGTTGAGAAAGCAGAATACCGCTATGTAAAGCAAACCGGCGGACGAGGGCATTATGGTCATGTTGTTCTGGAGCTTGAACCTGGTGAACCTGGCAGCGGAATCACTTTTACCAGCCGGATTGTTGGTGGTGTAATACCTGCGAATTATATTCCTGCAATAGAAAAAGGAATCCGTGAAGCTGCTGAAGGAGGCGTAATTTCCGGTTTTCCGGTCACCGATGTCAAAGTTAGTTTATACGATGGCTCATTCCATGAAGTCGATTCAAATGAAATGGCATTCAAAATGGCAGCTTCTATGGCTTTCAAAGAAGGTGTTCAAAAAGCAATGCCGGTACTGCAAGAGCCAATAATGAAAGTAGAAGTAACTGTTCCGGAAGAGTACCTTGGTGATGTGATTGGACAGCTTAACGGTAGGCGTGGTGAAATCCTGGGAATAGAACCCCGGCCCGGAAATGCTCAGGTGGTGCATGGTTTTGTACCTTTGGCAGAGATGTTTGGATATGCAACCGATTTACGTTCTGCCACTCAAGGACGGGGCGTTTTCAACATGGAATTTGATCATTACGCCCGTGTTGCTGATAATGTAGCACGAGAAATTTTAAATTATTATTAAATATTGAAACAGGCATTATTTTAAAAGGAGAACATTTATGGCCAAGCAGAAATATGAACGGACCAAGCCGCACATGAATGTAGGGACGATGGGGCACATCGACCACGGGAAGACGACGCTGACCGCGGCGATCACCAAATATTGTTCATTTTTCGGGCAGGGAGAATTTCGCCCGTTCGATTCGATCGACAATGCGCCGGAAGAGAAAGCGCGCGGGATCACGATTAACATTGCGCACGTGGAATATGAGACGGCGAAGCGGCACTATGCGCATGTCGATATGCCTGGGCACCGGGACTATATCAAGAACATGATCACCGGGGCAGCGCAGGTGGATGGAGCGATTTTGGTGGTGGCAGCGCCGGATGGGCCGATGCCGCAAACACGGGAGCACGTATTGTTGGCGCGGCAGGTGGAAGTGCCGGCGATTGTGGTGTATTTGAACAAAGTAGACATGATGGATGACCCGGAGCTGCTGGAGCTGGTGGAGCTGGAGCTGCGGGAGCTGTTGAATGCGCAGGAATTTCCAGGGGATACGACGCCGATTGTGAGAGGCAGCGCCCTGCAAGCCCTGGAGAGCAAGAGCACCGACCCGAATGCGCCGGAATATGCGAGCATCAAAGAATTGCTGCGGGTAGTGGATGAATACATACCGGAGCCGGTTCGAGATGTGGACAAACCGTTCATGATGCCGATTGAAGACGTGTTCTCGATCAAGGGGCGCGGCACGGTGGTGACCGGGCGTGTAGAGCGCGGGCGGATCAAAGTAGGGGATGCGGTAGAGATCGTCGGGTTGAGAGAGAAGAGCCTGAACTCGGTAGTGACAGGAGTGGAGATGTTCCACAAGTCGCTGGATGAGGGCATAGCTGGAGATAACTGCGGATTACTGCTGCGCGGGATTGAACGGACGGATGTAGAGCGCGGGCAGGTAGTGGCGATACCGAAGAGCATTACCCCGCACAAGCACTTCATGAGCAATGTATATGTGTTGAAGCGAGATGAAGGCGGAAGGCACAAGGCATTCTTTACCGGATACCGGCCGCAGTTCTATATACGGACGATGGACGTGACCGGGACGATCAAGCTGCCTGAAGGGGTAGAGATGGTGATGCCTGGGGATAGTGTGAACCTGGAAGTCGAGTTTATTGTTCCAGTGGCATTGGAGCAAGGGTCGAAGTTTGCTATACGAGAAGGCGGTTTGACGGTTGGCGCCGGTGTGATCTCCAAGATTTTGGATTAAGGAAAATATGGCTAAGCAAAAAATACGCATACGATTGAAAGCTTACGATCATCGGGTTTTAGACCAATCCGCCAAACGGATCGTGGAAACTGCTGAGCGCACAGGTGCTAGAGTAATTGGCCCCGTACCCTTGCCAACTCGCATCGAAAGGTTTACAATACGGCGCTCGACTTTTATCGATAAGGACTCCCACGAGCACTTTGAAATTCGCACCCATAATCGATTAATCGATGTCTTGGATCCAGATTCCAAAACAATCGATATGTTGATGCGCCTTAATTTACCTGCGGGTGTAGATATCGAGATAAAGATTTAGCGGTTAATTGTGAGTGAAGCCGTGTCATGGTTTCCATGACAATCGATCACTTGAAAAGATAAGATAAGTAACCCAGGCAGTGCAAGAGCGATTGTGCACGCGGACATAACCAACCCTTTAGTTGCGCGGCAGATTGTCTGACTGTATTGCGAACAGGGATGATGCAACCAAGCCCTGGTTGACAGTCCCTTGGGTGAGTATTACTCACCGAATAATTTTAGAAAAAGGAGACAATTGAGATGTTGAAAGGGCTGATCGGCAAGAAAGTCGGCATGACCCAGATTTTCGATGAAACCGGATCGGCAATTCCGGTCACAATTATCGAAGCTGGGCCGTGTTATGTAACCCAGGTACGTTCGCCTGAATTAGATGGTTACTCAGCGGTGCAATTGGGTTTTGAAGAGATCAAAGCCAAACGTTTGACTTCCGGACAATTAGGGCATCTTAAGCGCAATAATATTAACCCGTTGCGCTTTTTACGTGAATTCCGCGAGAAAAACCCAGAAGTCAGTGAAGGTCAAAAAATCACCGTTGGGGAAGTATTTACTCTGGGTGAATATGTCGATATTGTGGGAACCAGTAAGGGAAAAGGCTTCCAAGGCGGCGTGAAACGCTACCACTTCAAAGGTGGACCTAAAACACACGGTCAATCTGATCGTAATCGTGCACCCGGTTCACGCAGCTCGGGCACCACACCGGGGCGAGTTTTCAAAGGTTCGCGCGGGGCAGGTCATATGGGGATGGATCAGGTGACAGTTCAAAATTTAAAAGTTGAATTGGTCGATGCGGAGAGAAACCTGCTCGGTGTTCGAGGCGCAGTGCCAGGTCCGAAAGGCGGCGTTGTTGTGATTAAGGGAGCGCGGAAGCAATAACCATCGCATCGATGGTTATTCCCAGAATGGAGATATGAACCATGAAAGTTGATGTATTGAATATGGATGGCGAAAAAGTCCGCACGGTAAATTTACCGGAAAAGATTTTTAAAGCCCCAATCTCAACAGATTTAATGCACCAGGCATATTTACGTCA
>JAAZNS010000220.1 GCA_012798185.1 Chloroflexota bacterium
CAGCGGAAATTTAACGAATTTAGCAAAGGATTGTGCTGATTTTTGTATTGCGCACCATTTGTCGAACAGCCGGATAGGCTTGGTCACCGGTGATAATGTCATGGATGAAATGCCGAGCAGTTTATTTGCTGTCTTACAGAATGCACTCCCCAATGTCATTTGGATCGACGCAAACAATATAGTACAAAATGCCCGCTTGATCAAAGAATCAGATGAATTTGAAGCATTACGAATATCTGCTAGACTGGCGGATATCGGTATACAAGCCGCAAAAAAAATTATCAAACCGGGAATTAGTGAATATGAGGTCGTTGCTGCTACAGAAGCAGAAATGCGTAGAGGCGGGGCGGATGCGTATTTAGTGGTAATTGCTTCAAAGGGTCTATCTGAATTAATTGGTCCGCCTGAGAATAAAATACTTCAAACTGGTGATAATGTGATCCTGGAAGCTGCTGTGCAAAAAGACGGCTATTGGACCCAAGTTGCTCAAGTAGGATATGTGGGTGGATCTTCTGAAGCGCAATCTAAAATATATCGGGATACTTACCAGGCATTTATCGAGGGAGTTGATGCAATCCACCCTGGTAAGACTTGTCGAGAAATCGCTCAAGTAATTCAATCCTCTTTGGAGAAATCTGGGTATAGCGGCGCTATCGAACAAGATTATGGTCATGGCATTGGTTTAGATTTACCAGAACCGCCGCGGATCGAATTAACTGATAATACGATCATCCAGAAGGGAATGGTGCTGGTAATTCACCCCGCAGTACGGCAAAAGGGCATTGGCGGAGCATTTATCGGTGGAACAGTATTAGTACATGACGACCATGCGGAAATCATTCACAACATCCCCCCATGTGCATGATGAGGAGCTATTCATGATGAAAACGAAAATAAGATTTTTAGGTGTGGCTGCCTTCGAAATCACCAATTCTCAAGGAAAGGTGATCTTAATAGATCCATTTTTGAATGAAAACCCTGTCAGTCCGATGAAAGTAAATGACCTGCAACGTGTGGATTTAGTGTTGGTTACTCATCTGGCGTATGATCATTTGGGTGATGCTGCTGAGATTGCTCAAAGATTCAAGTGCCCTGTGGTTTGCGGTGCTGAGGTTAAAGTTTTCCTGGTGCAGAAAGGGGTTGATCCAGGTTTAATTCGCACTGTACCATGGGGCGGTCAAGTAAATCCGTGCGGTATCCGAGTACGTGCGGTGGAATGTCACCATACCTCTTTTCGACAATCTCCAAAAGGCGATTACTTAACCGGAAATCCGCTTAGTTTTATTTTATATGCTGATCCAGGAGTGCGCATCTACCATTCAGGTGATTCGGCAATTTTCAGCGATCTAAAATTAATCGGAGAGCTATATCAACCTAATATCGGTTTGATGTGTGCTTGTGAAATCGAAAAAGAATATCTCGAAAAACTTGGTTTAAAAGACCATTATGGTAATGAGATGAACGGCGATGAAGGAGCTTTAGCTGCGATGTGGCTTAGACTGGAATATGCCATTATTTGTCATTATCTAAATAAAGAGAATCATGCTGATATCGATCACTTTTTCGCCATATTAAAGTGTCGATATTCCGATGATAAGCCATTAACAAAGCCCCTCGCATTGAATCCTGGCGAAATATTTGAATATGAAGGAAGCGGTGAATAAGATGAATTTAACAGGAAAAGTAGCGCTTATTGCTGGCGGGGCAATGGGAATTGGCCGGGCTGCAGCGATTTTACTGGCAAAAAATGGCGCGAACGTAATCATTGCAGATCTCAATCAGGATGGAGGGGAAGAAACACTTGCGCATATTCATACAAGCGGGCGACAAGGGATTTTTATTCACGCAAATGTCACAGAATGGGAAAATGTAAGACGTTTGGTATCAAAGTCAATCAATCAATATAAGAAAATTGACATTTTATTTTCCAGTGTGGGTATCTATGCCCGCGCTAAACTGGCGGATACGGATGAGCAAACCTGGGATCGAATAATGACGATCAATGTTAAAAGCGCATTTTTATTATGCAAAGCGGTGATTCCAGAAATGATCCGTAGCGGCGGCGGTTCGATTATTCTTTCCTCATCTTCCGTCGGCTGGCACGATTCAGCTCCTAATATTGCTGCATACGCTACCAGTAAGTTTGCCATTACTGGCTTAACAAAGTCCGCAGCTTGCGATTACCTGGTTGACCATATACGCGTGAATTGTATTTGCCCTGGCCCAACTGATACACCTATGATCCATGGAGGCAGAACAAAAGAACAATTGGAAGCATTTATTGAAAGTTTACCTATTAAACGATTAGCATCTCCGGAAGAGATCGCTCAGGCAGTGCTTTTCCTGGCGTCTGATGAAAGCGCATTTATCACAGGGGTTGCATTTCCTGTCGATGGCGGGCAAACTGCATTCGTATAAGAATAGGTTTTATGAATCAAAAAGAGAATGCATTACGGATTATCCATTTTAATCAACCTGAATGGGTGATGGAACAACCTCCATGTTTTATTGTTTCGTATCAAGGATGTGATCATGAAGGATATGAGGGGATTGGCGATGAACACCCTGCCGGTTCGAGTTGGGTGGATATTTGGGGTGTTGGCTGGCATAAAGAGCTGGAAGGCATGATGGGTTTGCCAAAATTATGCCCATTGGAAAATCCTCGAAATCTTAAATTGTACCGATGGCCTGATCCGGACGATGAACGTATTGTTTCACGAATTTACCGCCCCAAAAAAGAATATGTAGATGAAACGGCTTTTCTTACTGGCTCTCACCGGGATACGCTATGGGAGAAAGCTTACATGTTAGTGGGCATGCAAAAATTAATGGGATATTTTTTTACTGAACCCGAATTTGTGAAAGATGTATTTCACCATATCATGGATTTTCAACTTGGAATAGCGCAGCATTATCTAAAAATTGGCGTCGAGATGGTGAAAATGACCGACGATCTTGGCATACAAACTGGACCATTATTAGGCCCAAGAATTGTCAGCAAATTTTTAATTCCCGAATATCAGCGTCTTTTCCAGCTTTATAAAGAAAAACAAGTTTTGATCAATTTTCATTCATGTGGAAATGTTCTCTCAATTCTTGAGCCGTTAATGGAGCTTGGAGCTGACATTTTGAATCCCATACAGGCAAGTGCAAATGATTTGAATAAAGTTCGCCAAATGACTCAAGACCGTTTGGCACTTCAAGGCGGCGTGAGTTCGAAAACTGTTTTAGAAGGCACGGAAAGCGAAATTACAGCGGAAGTTATCCAACGTATTAGCCAGCTCGGAAGAAAAGGTGGATATTTCTGTTGTCCCGATCAAACGATGCCATACCCTCAAGAGAATTTAAACGCCCTATCATCTGCCGTAAAGCAGTATGGAAAATATCCGCTGACCATATAGCATTAGATCCTTACCCAGTAGTAAGATGTTCGCTTACTGATAATGGCATAAAAGAAAGGATATCAAAGATACGACTATGAACGAGAGATACTTTCATCGAGTTTCAAAACAAACACCCACTATGTTTTGGATTAATAATCCCACCCGTGAGCAAGCAGATTGGGCAATTGCCGAAGGTGCGTTAGGTTGCACAAATAATCCATCCTACACACAAAAAATGCTTGATCATCCAAAAGAAGGCGCTTATGCATTAAGTGTGTTGGATCAAGTTATCCAAGACATACAAGACGATGCAAAAGCAGCTGTTGAATTTCAGGCGCGTATGGTTAAGCCAATTGCGGAAAAATTTATGCCAATATATGAGCAAAGCGGCGGGCAGCATGGCTATGTAAGTATCCAGGGCGATCCATTTCATGACGAGGATGCTCAGTACATTATCAATGAATCTTTGGAAAATAGAAAAATAAGCCCAAATATTTGCTGCAAGATTCCAACTACAGAATCGGGCATTAAAGCAATGCAGGCTTTGGTGCCATTGGGTGTTCCTCAAAATGCCACCGAATGTTTTGGCGTTGCTCAGGTTTATGCGATATGTAACTCGTATGAGGAGTTAGCAAAAACGAGCGGGAAGAAACCATATTTTGTTGTCTCGCATATTGCAGGCATTTTTGATGACTATTTGAATCAGTATGTCAAAGAGAACAACATCGATATCAGCCCAGATATTCTGGTTCAAGCTGGTTTAGCGGTAGCGCGCAAGGTTTATGATATTATGATTGATGAGAGGTATAGTGCGATATTTGTGGGCGGGGGTGCAAGAGGGCTTCATCACTTCACTGAGATGGTTGGGGGTCGAGTTTGTATAACCATCAATTGGGAAGGAACCGCAGATAAACTGCTTGAATTAAATCCGCCGGTAGTGTATCGTCTGTTTAATCCAGTGCCATCGAAAGTAATCGATGAATTATTGACGAAATTACCTGATTTTCGCAAGGGATATCTGGCTAACGGGTTGAAAATTGAAGAATTCGAAACTTTTGGGCCTGTTCAACTATTTCGCAGCAGTTTTATCAAAAGTTGGTTGAAAGTATTGGATGTGATAAAAGAAAGAAGGCGAACCATTAATCACTTATCGTAGGCAAGGATACAAAAATTACATGAATTAAAATTGGCTGGTATTATTTATGATTCACGGTAATTTTTTAGAGTGAACGACATTCAAACATTCTGAGTAATATAAAACAATGTCCAGTCAACTCTGAATTTTTATATTTTTAGATTGGAAATTTCAATCGATTTGTAAGACATGTAATTGTATGGAGGCTGTCCTAAAAGTCGATTTTGTCATGTTGAGCGTAGCGAAACATCCCTTTTATGTAATGAATAGACCCTTCGCTTCGCTCAGGGTGACAGCCTACTTTTAGGACAGCCCCTTTTCGCTTATTATGCCAATATTTTAGAGGTAAAGCTCTTGAGAGAATAAATACGTGTGCAGTTCGTGTGCAGTTCGATCGGAATTAATTCATCAATCATTTCTGCTAATTCAGGGTGCTAATTGGGAACTAGATGCGCATAGATATTACGATGGTCATCATCAAACAAAAAGCTTTTTAGAATGTTTTCATTTGAATGTACGTGGTAATATTTTTTGTAAAGAAAAACGTCAATTATGTAAACGGCATGATAATTCAGCATCAACTATTAAATAAAGTAATCCCTATTAATTTACGGTAATATATTTTCGATTATTACATTTTGGAAAATAGAATTTAAGTAGTGCGTCAGAATCATCAGAAAATTGTAGAATTTTCTGAAAACCATCTTTAATTTTGGGGAAATTCATAAGAGAATTGTAAGATCATACAAAAAAAAGCCCACAAAAATTGTGATATTACTAAATAATATTAATACTTGACAAAATTTATGTTCGCATTATACTTTTATTAATGGATACAGTAATATCGGGTATTGGACAACGCATTAAAGACATTCGTACGAGGCGAGGTTGGACCTTGGACGAATTAGCGAAAAGAACAAACTGTACACCCGGATTCTTATCTCAATTAGAACGCGGAAAAGTCGCACCTTCGATTACTACTTTATATGGCATTGCCGAAGTGTTAGAGATAAAAATAACCGACTTTTTTCCAGAATCAATTAGGCCTCCCCGGGTAGTACGGCGTGAGCAGAGGCAAACTTTTCGAATTGAAGGTTCTTCGACCATATATTCACCGTTAATGGATCGTCTTCCTGAAGCCATATTTCAAGCATTTATCCTTACGGTTCTTCCTGCTAAGCAAGCGCTTACTACAGACGAAGAAAGAGCTCATTATGGTGAAGAATTCTATTATGTTATCTCCGGTACTTTACGATTTGTTATCGAAGATTCTTTTTATGATCTTTACGCAGGTGATTGTATCTATTTCCATTCCTCATGGAAGCATCGTGTCATCAACCATACTGACCATGCTGCAGTAGCGTTGTCGATGATCACACCAGCAATTTTTTAATTAAATACTCCTTTTTATTGGTTTCATATTTTTTTGATTTTTTTCCATATTTTAAGTCAATACGGAAAGTTCTATGGTTACAAATATTGGCGAACGGATAAAAACATTACGCATTGAAAATCAAATGACGCTTGCGGATTTGAGTCAAAAGACTAACTTATCTATAAGTTACCTTTCTCAGGTCGAACGAGATAAGACGACACCTTCATTAGCAACAATCATTGAAATTGGCAATGCTTTAGGAGTAAATCCACGTTATTTTTTTGAAGTGGATCCCGTTCATGCTTTTGTAATTCGGGCGAATATTAATGATATTGAGAAAAAATCTAGACAAACTGCTGAAATATTTCCAATAAGCCCAACTAATGAACCTTCTCGTTTACGTGTATGGCAATATAACTTGGAACCTGGTAAAGAAATAAAAGGAATTCCAGAGGTTGATAGCGAAAAATTTTGTTATGTGCTAACGGGAGTGCTTACCCTTGAAATTGGTGAGGAAGTAATAACGCTTAACGAAGGAGACAGCATTGCTTTTGACGCTGCTCATTCACACATTTTTAGAAATAATGATGAAAATTTATGCTCATTTATTTATGCTTGTGCAACCATGAAGATTCAACGTTAGACGTTATCTTTGGTGAATAAGTCAATGTGATTAAAAAAAGGAGGTGAAAAATTAAAAGAAATCGTCTTCTGTATACATACATCACAGATTAACAAGCGTATTAAAGAATAAATCATAGCAAAATTTGGAGTGAAGATGAGTAAAATAAACCAAAAACCCCTATTATTAACACTGGTTATGATTATTAGTCTATTTCTAACCCAGTGTGCCCCTAAAGCAACTCCCGTTTCACAATCTACCACGGAAGAAAACGCGCCAGCAGTATCAGAAAGTCAAGAAGAAGCACCTGCTACGGAGGCTGCTCAGGAAGGAACAGCCGCAAAACGTGTACTACGCGTTACTTTTTCTTGGCCAAATCGTATTGACCCTGCGGTGGGAAATGATTACGCCTCTTCAAGTTCATTACTCAACCTATATGATTCATTGATCTTCCCGAATGCCCAAGGCGGGGTAGATCCCTGGTTGGCTGAATCATGGACGATTTCTGAGGACGGCAAAACTTACACATTTAAGCTGCGTCAGGATGTGAAATTCCATGATGGCACTCCGCTAAAAGCCTCAGATGTGGTTTTTAGTTATGACCGGCTAAAAAATATCGGCGAGGGGTATGCCTATTTGGTCACCGCTGGTGTTGTTTCGGTCACGGCTCCGGATGATTACACCGTTGAAATTACATTGGAAGCCCCTACTGCGCTTTTCCTGCCAAGTTTGACACGTCTTTATGTGCTTAATGAAAAATTAGTACGTGAAAATACAAAGGCAGAAGGTCCATATGGAGAGAATGGCGACTATGCCAAAGAATGGCTGCAAACTAATGATGCCGGATCTGGAGCATATAAAGTCAAAGAATTTCCTCTGGAGCAGTACCTGTTGATGGAAAAGAATACGGATTGGTGGGGAACATTTGCTGCCAATGCCCCGGATGAGGTGCGTTTCATTGGCACCACAGAAGCAGTAACAGTACGCAGCCTGATGGAAAAGAAAGAGTTGGAGATATCAGACCAATGGCAATCTTTCGAAGCTTATGAAGCGCTTGAAAAGATTCAGGATGTCGATATTGCTGTTTTACCTTCAATGACGACCTTCTATTATATGGTTAACAACAAAAAAGCTCCAACAGATGACGTTCATTGCCGGCGGGCTATGTCTTATGCATTTGACTATGATGCTGCTGTGAGCTTAGAGTGGCCAGGAACAAAACAGACGGTTGGTCCTATACCTGCTTCACTAGCTGGACATGATGATAGTATTGTTCCATATAAGCGGGATCTTGACAAAGCTAAGGAAGAATTGGCGCAATGTAAGTATGCCAGTGAATTGGATAAATATCCCATTGAATTACATTGGGTAGCAGAAGTACCCGATGAAGAAAAATGGGCGCTACTTTTCCAATCTAACATGGCAGAAATTGGTATGAAGGTTGAAATCACCAAAGTTCCATGGTTGAGCATGGTAGAAAATACCAGTAAATTGGAAACATCACCTTCGATTGCGACCATATACGTATCTTCAGATTTACCAGAAGCTGGATTGATGCTTAAACAGAAATACCATTCAAGTACTAACGGTACATGGCAACA
The DNA here is from genome assembly GCA_012798185.1 of Chloroflexota bacterium. Classification (GTDB taxonomy): domain Bacteria; phylum Chloroflexota; class Anaerolineae; order Anaerolineales; family UBA4823; genus JAAZNS01. The sequence continues at coordinate 8,117 of JAAZNS010000220.1, forward strand.
AAATGAATGGTTACAGGATTCTGCTTTGGACTCTGCAATCGATGAAGCGCTGGCTACTTTAGACGATGCCGAACGTTATGCAAAATACAGCGCAATTCAGAAACAACTGGTGGACAACGCCGTTTCATTGTGGCTTTACGATCAAGTTGAAAAACGTGCTGTGAGATCGTGTGTCGATTTCCCTGCTGCACGCAACGAAACCAGCATGCTAATGGGTTATTATTTCTTTGCTGCGAACATTGGCGTCAATTGCCCGTAATTGCATGTTGATACTTTGAAGCATATTGATCTAAATCACCAGTTGAGAAGGGAAAGAGTTTCCAATAATTATTCTTGTTTTGGGCGGAAACTCTTTCCCCAAAAATCGTTATAGTTCATCGAAATCCAGTGGAGTTTTAAAAAACCACGATGTCCATGATACGTTTTATCTTTCGAAGAATTCTATACTCGGTGTTTGTTTTGCTGGGTCTTTCTATTGTGATTTTTATCATTGCCCGTATTATGCCGGGCGATCCAGCACGTATGTCGGTAGGTGCACGTGCTCCACAATGGGTTGTGGACCGTATACGCGAACAAATGCATTTAAACGAGCCACTTGTCATGCAATATTTTTATTGGGTGAGTGATGCTGCCCAGGGAGATTTTGGACTTTCTTTGATAACACAGCGTCAAGTGACCGATGATATTAAAGAATTTCTTCCTGCCTCAATCGAATTAGCTTTTTATGCTGCACTTATTGCTTCGACACTAGGTATTGGATTGGGTATATTATCAGCGAGATATAAAGATACCTGGGTAGATAACCTGGGAAGGATTATTTCTTATGCAGGAGTGGTCACTCCTTCATACATATTTGCGATACTCTTCATCTTATTATTCGGCTTCGCATTAAAATGGTTTCCGGTGATAGGACGATTGAGTGATGATGTGGTCACGCCGCGCATCATAACCGGATTAGTGTCAATCGATGCTCTTATACAAGGTCAATTCCATACTTTCCTTGATAGTATCTGGCATATTGCATTACCTGCCTTAGCGCTGGCTATGGGGTCTATTGCACAAGCGGCAAGAATTACTCGGTCCTCTATGGCAGATAATATGAATAAAGACTATATCGCAGCAGCTCGCGCCTTGGGGATAAAAGAGCGAGAAATCATGGGCCGATTTCTTTTAAAACCTTCGCTTATTCCAACAATATCCATCCTTGGATTGGATATTGCTTCCATATTATCGGTTGCATTTTTAGTTGAAAGTATATTCAACTGGCCAGGTTTGGCACGTTATGGGATGAATGCGATGCTGTATAAAGATTTAAATGCTATTTCGGCAGTTATATTGGTTTTCGGAGCAGCATTTGCGTTGATGAATATTATTGTGGATATCATCATTGCTCAATTAGACCCGCGCATTCGCTTGCGCTCGTCAAGGAGTGATTAATATGGAAGTACAAAATAGCAACATGATGAAAACTTCGCATTTAACTCGTGAGCAAATTAAGCAACTTGCGCGCACCTCGCGCCGAGAAGAATTAGGGAGGAATTGGTATAAGTTTTCACGCAATCCTCTTTCGGTGATCGGCTTGATAGTAATTATCATCATTATATTGGCGGCAATATTTGCTCCTCAAGTATCGCCATATCCAAAGCACGCTGGGCCATTTACTGATTTTGCGCATGCAAAAATTGCTCCAAATTCGACTTATTTATTCGGTACTGATCAAATCGGACGCGATATTCTCAGCCGGATTATTTTTGGTATGCGATCATCCTTGTTGATGGGGGTTGTGGTATTAGCGTTGGTAGTTCCTCCTGGCGTTTTGTTGGGATTAATAAGCGGTTATTTCAATGGTACATGGATCGATACCGTAATAATGCGTATTACTGATATATTTCTCTCGGTGCCGGCATTAATGCTCGCTTTGGCATTTGCATCGGTATTAAAGCCTAATTTATGGAATAGCATGCTGGCTGTTTCTTTGATGTGGTGGCCCTGGTACACGCGTCTGGTATATGGATTAGCAACTACATTGCGTAATGAATATTTTGTAAGCGCAGCGGAAGTAACGGGTGCCAGCACTGCTCATATTCTTTTCCGGGAAATTTTGCCTAACACACTCTCACCTATCTTAACTAAAATGAGCATCGATATTGCTTGGGTGATAATTATTGGCTCGATGTTAAGCTTTGTAGGATTGGGAGTGCAGCCGCCAGAACCAAGCTTGGGAACGATGATTGCCGATGGAGCAGATTATTTACCCGATCAATGGTGGATTGTTGTTTTTCCTGCTTTAGCAATCGTTGTTATTGTTCTTGGATTTAATTTAATAGGCGATGGGGTGCGGGATATGTTTGGTGGTGAGGAAAATTAATATGATTGAGACGAACACACCCATTCTTGAAATCGAAAACCTTCATGTTCACTTCTCGGTCTATGGGGGTGAATTAAAAGTGCTCGATGGCGTAAATATTGTGATGTACCCCGGCGAAAAGATTGGTTTGGTTGGGGAAACAGGTTGTGGAAAAACAACTACTATGAAAGCCATACTGCGAGTACTCCCTTCG
>JAAZNS010000221.1 GCA_012798185.1 Chloroflexota bacterium
AAAGAAAAAAAAGGTGCGTTCAATCCTGCATGGTTGCGAATGCCATCTCTCGATGAAGCGAAATCTTTTATTAATGCTGGAGAAAAATGGATCCGCCAAATAACGCTAGCTCCAGAGCTTCCTGGTGCTCAGGAGGTTGCTGGTTTGTTCCGGTCGCAGGGAATTCTGGTTTCGCTTGGTCATACCAATACCGATTATGAAACTGCAAGCGCTGCCCTGAAAGCCGATTTCAGGCATGTCACCCACACCTTCAATGCTCAAAGCGGATTTCACCACAGAAACCCTGGCGTTTTTGGTGCGGTGTTAGCTTCGGATGAGGTGACAGCCGAATTAATCGCCGATACGATTCATGCTCATCCGGCAGCGATGAAAATATTAATCCGCTGCCTGGGCGCCGACCGCATTGTGCTCATCACCGATGCTATGCCCGGCGCCGGTTTACCCGATGGTGAGTATGAACTGGTTGGTTTGAAAGTTACGGTAAAGGAAGGGCGTGCCAATTTACCCGACGGCACAATAGCAGGAAGCACTGTTTTACTTAACCAATGTGTTCGGAATATCAATCAACTGGTTGGAGTGTCTTATCCCGAATCCATTAAAATGGCTTCACTCAACCCTGCTCGTGCCATGGGTATATCGAACCATGTTGGAAGCATTGCCGTCGGCAAAGAAGCCAGCTTAATCGTTTTAGATAAAGACGCCAATGTTTTCATGACAATGGTTAAGGGTAAAGTTGAATATAACCAGCTATAGTGGAGAAACTCATGGTAAAAGCGTTAAATATCGGATTGATCGGATTAGGCTATATAGGGAAAATACATTTAACAGCATATCAAGATATCCCCCTCTGTATTAATAAACCTCAAGCGGTTGCTAATATGACAGCGGTTTTACGCTCCCGATTGGATACCGAGGAAGAGGCAATGCGCGCTTCTGGCTTTAGCATAAAGACCACCAATCCTGAAGAATTCTTTGCTGCTCCCCTTGATATCGTTGATGTGTGCTCCCCCAACCACCTGCATCTTGATCAGGTCTCGCAGGCTCTTAAATTGGGCTTCAACGTTTATTGCGAAAAGCCATTAACCCGTAATTATCAAGAAGCCAAAAGTTTAGCCGAACTGGCAAAAACCAGCCTTGGAAAAACACACACCGCTTATGTACTGCGATATCTGCCTGGAATCCGGCAAATGAAAGCCATCATTCAGGCAGATGCCATTGGAGAAGTTTATCATTTCCGCTCTCATATGTTCCATGGTAGCTATGTAGATATCAATCGTCCGATGTCTTGGCGCTTGCGTAAATCCACCTCTGGCGGTGGCGCTTTCATGGACTTAGGTGCTCACCTCATCGATATTACCCGCTACCTGATGGGCGAAGTGGATTGGGTGCGCTCAGAAATGCACACTTGTATCAAAGAACGGCCGGCATCGGCTGGTAGCAGCCAGCGTGAACCTGTCGATGTGGATGATTGGGCGCTATGTACCATACAATTGAAAAACGGTGCAGCCGGCGTTGTGGAAGTAACCCGTATGGCAGCCGGTGCTGGCGAAGCAACCACAGTAGAAATATTCGGATCTAAAGGGGCTCTATTATTCGATTTTCGACA
>JAAZNS010000021.1 GCA_012798185.1 Chloroflexota bacterium
ACCCCCAAAATGAGGATTTACCTGGATTATTCGAAAAAGTTGCCCAAGACAGCGGGATGGTTCCAGGCAATGAAATGGTGAGTGTTTTCGAAGGATTAATATCAAACGCTGAAACTCTGTTTCAGGATGCTTTTGATGTTCGTCCCAAGGCAAAGGTCATTGTTCAAGGAGCAGACCTGGGTGGATACTATATGCCTCCTGCGGTGGATGGATCACGGCCGGGGATTTTTTATGCCACGATAAGCAGTTCCGTACCCAAATTCAATATGCCGTCTTTGTTGTATCATGAAACTGTACCGGGTCATCATTATCAGATAGCCATTTCGCAGGAAATGAATCTGCTTCCCTTAAGGCGGGCTTTAGAATTTACCGGATATACAGAGGGATGGGCGCTTTATGCGGAACGGTTAATGTCTGAACTGGGGGCTTACAAAGACGATCCATATGGTGACCTGGGACGTCTGCAGTATGAAGCTTTCCGCGCTGCCCGTCTGGTGGTGGATACCGGAATCCATGATAAAAAATGGAGTTACGACAAAGCATTAGAATTCATGCTGGAAAATACCGGCTTGGGAGAACGTGAATTGCAATATGAAATCAGCCGTTATATTGTACTCCCAGGGCAGGCAACCGCCTATGATGTCGGTTTTATAAAAATTTTGGAACTTCGCCAAAAAGCAAAGGAAACCCTTGGTGATAAATTCGATTTGAAAGAATTTCATAACGTTTTGTTAAGCAATGGCGCTCTGCCTCTGGAAATCTTGGAGAAAGTGGTTGATAATTACATTCAGCAGGAAATGAATTCGTGAAAAAGATAAACCGGCGGGACTTTTTGCGGGTAACCGGCGTGATGGGGAAAGCAACTGGACTATCCGTTTTATTGAATGCCTGCGCTAAAATTGGCATCCGAGTCCTGCCTGTTGATTCTCCAACACAAACTCCCAAGCAAGTTTTCCATCTACCCAATGATACTCCCACTCTGGCGCTTCCGGATGATGCAATTGCCACAGCCTCCATGACAGCTACCTCACCTTTGCCTCCGGTTGAGACCACGCCTATCGCTTTTGTGAAAACAATAGACCGAAAAACAGGTGTGCGTCAGGCAATCGATTTATTAGGGATCAATCCCGTAGATGGAAAACGTGTGTTTCTGAAAGCCAATTACAACAGCGCTGACCTTACTCCCGGTTCTACCCATGCAGATATTCTACGTTCACTTGTTTCTCGATTACAAGAGATGGGCGCACAATCGATCACGCTTGGAGAGCGCAGCGGAATGGGTATTACCCGCCAGGTGTTGATCGAGCGGGGTGTTTTCGATATGGCTGAAGAATTGGTCTTCGAAGTGATCGTTTTTGATGAACTGGGCGCTGATGACTGGGTGAAATTCGAACCTGCCGGCAGCCATTGGCAGCGCGGCTTTTTATTTCCCCGAGCATGCCTGGAAGCAGATGTGATTGTTCAAACATGCTGCGTGAAAACGCACCAATATGGCGGGCATTTTACCCTGTCGCTTAAGAATTCGGTCGGATTGGCAGCAAAGTACGATCCTCAAGATCGTTATAATTATATGGCGGAATTACATTCAAGCGGCGATCAAAGGAAGATGATCGCCGAAATCAACACCGTTTACTCGCCAGGCTTAATCGTCATTGATGGTGTAGATGCGTTTGTTAACGGTGGACCGGATGTTGGGAGGGTCGTTCAACCGGGCGTAATATTGGCAGGAATTGACCGAGTAGCAATTGATGCGGTGGGTGTGGCGATATTGAGGTATTTTGGCTCCACTACCCAGGTGATGCAAGGCAAGATCTTCGAGCAAGAGCAGATCGCCCGGGCGGTAGAATTGGGGCTGGGTGTCGATTCGCCCGAGAAGATAGCGTTTATGACAGGGGATGAAACCAGCGCGGGTTTTGCGGAAGAGCTCAAACAGTTTTTGTATCAATAAGATTAATAAAGCTGAAATTCTGCACAAGTCTGTATCGCGCAGTAAATTTCCATTATAGAATTTTATAAACCGATCGATTACTTATTCTGAAGCGATTGCTATTTTAAAAGGAATTGTTTTCAAACAATCTCTCTGATAAAACATCGCTATCCAATTCATATAACGAGATCACTTCTACAAGCTCAGCTAACAGAGTGCAGTCTAAGCATCTAACCTGAGATAGCTTATCCTTTTTTTTCGATTGGATAATTAAGCAGAATTTCTGCATAGGTGTGCAATGCTTGATAATAGGGCAAGATGCTGGGAATGTAGTGACGTTCATTAGCGGCATGCGGACCGATACCGGTCTGCCCCCAAACCACACCCTGCCCATGCGGCGCAAAGCGGGCGCTGGTGCCGGGCAGCTTGCGTCCCAATTTGACTTCTGTTCCGGAACAATTTTCTACAGCTTTAACCAACGCTTGAAGATAGGGATTGTCCTCGTTACAGGTGATGCCGTTCTCTTTTACGGATATCACGAGTTCCAGGGATTGTTCTGCGCAAAGGTTTGTGAGATCTTTTTCAAAATCTTCCAGATTATCCTCTGGGATGGGACGGATTTCCACACCCAATACGCCTTCGCCAGCCGTGATATTGTAAATACCGGGAGTTCCCACTTGGATGAAAGGAAACCGTGCTTGCGATTGCCAGCCATCAGCGCTTTTGAGCGTGAAATACTTGTTCATCAATTCAGAGATGCCAGCGCGCGCCAGGAGCAGGCGTTCGGTTAAATCAGTGGACAGCAACTTACCATTGGTAAATTTCGATGTGCTGACGCCAGAATGCATTTTCTCACCGCGGGCGATGATATCGAAGCGCATCACGCCGCGGTTTCGGTTGCAGATTTCCCCCCACAATTCGTCGCCTTTTTCGCCGGTGCGTTCACCAGCAATCAATATTTTTGGCAAGCATTCTGCGGAATACTGCGTTTTATCTTTAGAGTAGCCGTTGGGCATGTTTTCACCCGTAGCAAGCGCTTTAAGCACATGGGGAGTGCCCATGGGTTCACTCTCTCCGTTTTCTTCATTGCCTATTAGAAGCAAATTTACTGGCGGGAGTTGCCCTCCTTTACGCAGCGTATCCTTCATCCAGCCGAAGTAAGTAGCGACAACGGTTTTCATATCAGCAGCGCCTCTGCCCCACAAGTAATCGCCCTCAATACGGGCGTCAAATTGACTGTCATCGGGATCAGGAGGCACCACATCGAAATGACCGCAAAGCATTACTGGGGCGCAGGGATTGCCGGGAAAATTGATCAACAAAGCGGGATATTTATCTTTGTCGAAATAGGCAACGTCCAGACCGTAATCCCGGGCGTAATCGTAGATAAACGTGGAGGCGCGATGGACTTCGTTCAATCGTTCGCCGACCATCGTCACCGATGGAATGCGGATGAGTTTTTGCGCAAGATCGACGATTTCGCTGGTCTTATCGGGGTAACGCAATTCGATTTGTGCATCTGGCCGGCGGCGAAAACGCTGAGGCGCTTCTTTATCCTGACGGGCGTCGTCGCGGGCGCGGTGAAGAAAATCGCTAAATTTCGCTTCATCTCCATGCAGGTTGTGATATCGTTCTACGATGCGTTCAAGATCGCTTTTAACTTGTGCTTCTCGTTCTTCTACCAAAGATTGCAACAGCGTTAAGGGTACTACCTGTGATTGTCCTAATTCCTTGGATAAACGCAGCCGTATTGCTTCAGCAGTATTAGGTGCACCGGTTGCCATTTCCATTAATGGGGTTAATAGTTCCACATAACCAAACGCTTCTGCCAGAGGGTGAATTTGTTCGAGAGTCCAGCGCAAAAAATCGCGCATGCCGATAGGTTTGGCGGTAAAAGGATTTTCAATTTCGCCGCGCAGTCCATAACGAGCTGCCAGTTCTTCGTTGCGGCGGGCTCTGAGGATATCTTCACGGTCGTAGCGGAAGGCGCGCGCAAAATCCGAATCCGCATAAAAACGAATCAGGAGCAGGTGTTTGAGGAGCAGGTTGGCGATATCCAGGTCCAATGAATGTCCGCCTTCATCGGTGCGGATTTCAACCCGTGCCATGGGTAAATCAATGCGAGCCAGCAAATTTTGAATTTCGATATCGTGGGCTATTTCTTCGACCTGGATTGGCTGCCCGGCTGCGTATAGACCACGAGCATACAAATCATGAAGTTGTTTGCTGGTCATTAAAATCAAACGCTCAACGGGTTCAGCGAACGAGCGGGCGCGTACCGGGGTCCAGTTGTTATTGCCAAAGCGCATCCCGCTGCGCACCAGATCATACGAGATTCTCAGATAATCTTCCAGCGAACGATATAGATCGGGCACATCTAGTGATGGCGGGTTGGGGAAAATCAGATTGCGGTTAGAATCAAATTCGGTGAGTACCACTTCATAATCCCCGTCTTTAGGTCTGGCTGCCAGTGGTGTGGAAGCGCTGGTAGCAATGAACAGGGCAGCAAAGGCACGCATTAATCGGGTTGCTGTGATATAAAACTGGCTTTTAAAATTATCCAGGTGTTGATCGCCTCTTTCTGCAGCGGGCAGGTACATGAAATCCCAAACGAATAGCGGATCGGGAAGCGACAGGTTAGTATGGATACCCGCGGTTGCCAGCTGGTTGCCGTATAGGTCGACACAGCGTTCGAGATATCGCCGTTTAGCTAGGTGCCACGAACCGGGAATAGATTGATGATTCACCTCGGTAGGCAGCCACAAATTACCATGCCAGTAATACAGATGTTCACCGAAAGGAGCGCCGGCTTTATGCAGCGCATTAATAAGCATTCCTTCGAACAGGCGGGCTTCGTAAATAGCGCCGCAAGGGTCAAAATATGGACGGGTAGCCCATTCGATCATCCAATTGAATACTTCAAGCTGGCTGTATTCTTTCGACCAAGGAGGGATACAATCGGCGCGCAAGAAATCTACGAAGGACTGCTGGTCTGGTCCGGAACCAACGGTCATTAAAGGACGGCATTGATGGTCTAAAAGATTCCATTCCAGCTCGAAGCCGCACAAACCACCGCTTGGATTGAATTTCTGCGCTGATTGGGTTGCCAGTTGAAATTTTTCTGCAAACAAAACAGGATCATACATATGGGTTACCTCCATGGAGAAGAATGAGTGTGAGTGAGTCAGAGGTGTTTCAAGATTATGAGTCAGGTATCTTTTTTCTGTTGCCCGTAAGCAATATAATGATGATGTAATTCCGAACAGAAAAAAGGTTAAGCCAATTCCTTCAAAATCAATTTTTTCGCTAAGACGCAAAGTCCGCAAAGATCTTTATCAAGATTCATTTTCCATTTCTAATTATTGCTGTATCTGTTATTTTTCTCTGCGTTCTCTGCGTCTCAGTGGTTTATCAGAAATAAAGGCGATCATTGAATTATTTTTTCAACGCTTCA
>JAAZNS010000222.1 GCA_012798185.1 Chloroflexota bacterium
ATCCAATTCAAGGCGGTGGACGCATCATCGGGGAGGGCTGCCATTTCATCGATTTTATTGCATTTTTAGTGGGATCTCCACCGGTTTCTGTAAGCGTCCATGCGCTGCCAGATATGGAGAAATACAACCGGGATAATATCACAATGACACTGACTTTCAACGATGGTTCATTGGGAGTGGTCAATTACCTAGCAAATGGCGATAAATCTTTTTCAAAGGAATATATTGAAGTATTTTGCGAGGGAAAAATCGCGATATTGGAAGATTTTCGCAGATTGACCACGGTTGAAAATGGCAACCGCAAGGTGATCCGATCGGTTTTCCGGCAAGATAAGGGGCATCGGGGAGAATGGGAAGCGTTCATAAATGCTGTTAAAACTAATGGGCAACCTCCAATTCCATATGACCACCTCATTGATGTAACACAGACCTCATTCCAGGTAATGGAAGGTTTAATGGAGAAGACTTGACATTTGGATGTTAATGACTATGATGTAAGCATACTAATTTTTTGGATATTTTTGGATGGCGATAAAACTTACCAGACGACAAGAAGCATTTATTTTAAATATGCTGGATTTATATTACGCCTTTCAGCATCCTTTACATTATTCCGATCTAGCCGAACGATTAGGGGTTAGCCGTTTTACAGCATATGATATGTTACGGCTGCTGGAAGAAAAAGGATATGCCCGTTCTGAATATCGTTTGGCAGGTGATAAATGTGGTCCAGGGCGTTCGGAGGTTGTATTTTTACCTACAGATAAAGCTCATCAACTTTTGGCTGATTTAACCGGTGACGAACATAATGAATCCTGGACCAACCTTCGCGAAAAAGTATTCGAGCGATTAAGCGAAAGTGAAATTATCAATTCTGATCTTGGGCAAGATGTATTGGGCAGGATTCCTACCGGTGAAACGCAGGCGTTACAATATTGCATGGAAGTGATGAGTGTGATTGCTTTACGCATAAAGCGGGGGATTGGTTTACAGTTATTGTTGGATTTTTTCCCGAAGTTATTGCTGGAAGAAAATACCACCACTTTAGATGATCTTGCCCTATTTGGTGGATTTGCCCTGGGTGTTTTGGCTCGTGAAAAATATGAGGATGTCCGCTGGCGTGATGAGCTTTATGAACATGTCAAACGATACCAGATTCTAATTACAGAGATGACGCCAGATCAACAATACCTGTTGGTGCATAATTTGAAAGAGTTATATTTATCCCTTCTAGCAGAAGAATAATTAATAAAAAGCGATGAAGCGAACGCTATTATCCATAAAAGCTGTCCAACAGATTGGATTGAAGCCGTCTTTTTTGTTATTATGCTACCGGTTAGGATTGTACAGTGGCTTTTTCGATATTCCTATTATTTGGGGGAACAGTTCCCGGGGAATTGACAAAAATGCTTTTCAACTCAGCCCTATCATTAGCCTTCCAGAAAAAGAGAAGCTCAATAATTGTTTAAATCAACAGGATATTGAGCAGATATGTGATGAAGCAGATGAGATCTTAAATGGCAAAGTAAGATTATTTGGCGGTGAAGCTGTTGATTTAATTCTTGAACCTTTGCCACCTTTACACAATTGGACAGAATATGAAACCAGGAAAGCACCAATCAACGGAGATGTCAAATCGATATGGGAGCCTGCTCGTTTTGGATGGGCTTATACCCTTGCCAGGGCTTTTTATCTCACCGGAGATGAAAAATATCGCCTGGCATTTTGGCAATTGACAGAGGTTTTTCTAAAAGCAAATCCACCCTATAAAGGACCCCAATGGATGTCTGCTCAGGAAGCTGCTTTTCGCTTAATTAGTCTAGTATTTGCCTGGCATGTATTTTCAAGCTTGAAATCAGCTGACATTTCACAATCGATAACCTTGGGAAAGGCTATTGCGGTTCATGCCAACCGTATTCCTCCGACTATGATATACGCGAGGGCTCAAAATAATAATCATTTAATTTCCGAAGCTGCCGGATTGATTACAGCTGCTCTGGCATTGCCTCGTCATCCGAATGCGGAGCGTTGGATAAAAATAGGCGAATACTGGTTCAATCGGGGATTGGAAGAGCAGATCGATCATCAAGGATGCTTTATACAGCAAAGCACAAATTATCACCGCTTGATGTTACAGCTGGCGCTCTGGATAAATTTACTCATCAAGTATCAAGATAGCGCAAAAAATTCTGAAATTGCACCAGTTAGAAAAATTTGCCTAACAGAAGAGAGTCAACAAAAATTACAAGCTGCTACTTATTGGCTAATGAGCCTTGTGGATCAAATATCAGGTCGATGTCCTAATTTAGGGCCAAACGATGGCGCTTACTTCCAGCCTTTATGTGTTAATCCCTTCACCGATTACCGCCCCATATTACAGGCATCTTCAAAGGTATTTTTGCGAAAACTAGCCTTTAACAAGGGTAATTGGGATGAAATGTCGTTGTGGTACGGTGCAGATACAGACTTCCCAGAAGAAAAGAAAAATAACTTACGGTTAAACAACGCATCTCAACCTTGGAGTGCTGCAACGCAAGTGATCAAGAATCCGATCAGTCAATCATGGGTGTATCTGCGCATAGCTGCTTTTAAAAATCGACCCGGTCATGCAGATCAACTGCATGTTGACCTGTGGCGGCAAGGTGAAAATATTACCCTGGATGCCGGCTCATATAAATATAACGATGCCTTTCCCTGGAATAATGCTCTAAGTAAAACGGCTATTCATAATACTATTACGATCAATGGTTTGGATCAAATGACTCCGGCGGGAAAGTTTTTGTGGCTGGATTGGGCACAAACAAAAATTGTAGATGCTGAAAAATCAAATGATAATGATTTTTCTCGAATTTCTGCCGAACATGATGGCTACAGAAAGATAGGTATTCTTCACCGCCGCTCGGTTTCTGCTGAAAAAGACGGTTCTTGGCTAATTAATGATCAATTATTGCCAACTCAAACACTGAAAAAGCCTGAGAAGAAGTTTTCATTCAGGATACATTGGTTGTTGTGCGATGCGCCATGGAGGTTAGAAAATGGAAATCTGTTTTTATCAACCCAGAAAGGAAAAGTAACGTTAAAAATCTCTTGCGAAATTCAAGAATGTAATTATCAACTTGTACGAGCAGGAGAATTGCTTGCAGGTGAAGGGGATTTTTCTCCCACCTGGGGCTGGGTATCACCCCATTATAGTTATAAAATACCAGCTATATCATTTTCGGCTACTTATATTGCTAAACCGCCTGTTCTCATATCGACAAAAATCGAATTCCAAAACGATTGATTATTGTTTCAATCACGTTAATAAAGAAATCTTGTAAAATAATAAATCCATGCATATTCTGCTTATCCATCAGGCTTTTGCTGCGGTAGATGAACCGGGGGGGACGCGTCACCACGAATTAGCTCGTCAGCTGGCTGGGCGATGACATCACGTGACGGTCATTACCAGCCCGGTAAGTTATTTAACTGGTCAATCGCATGGAAAACAAAAAATTACTACGGAAAAAATAAGAATGGAATCTGCTATTCCAGGAGAAGTCACTATTCGGCGTACATATGTTTATCCTGCCTTACACCGCAGTTTCTTTCACCGTATTATTAATTTTTTTAGCTTTATGATTTCCTCATTCCTTGCTTGTTTAAAGGTTAAGCATGTCGATGTGGTTTGGGGCACTTCTCCCCCAATTTTCCAGGGCGTGACTGCCTGGATGATTGCCAGGCTAAAGCGCGTTCCATTTTTATTTGAAGTACGAGATCTATGGCCTGCTTTTGCTGTTGAGGTTGGCATATTGCAAAACCGGCAATTAATCAGAGCTTCGGAGTGGTTGGAAAAATTTTTATACAGCCATGCTGATTGTGTTGTTATTAATTCTCCAGGATATTGCGATCATGTGAAACTAAAAGGAGCGCGAAGGGTGGAATGCGTTCCAAATGGTTCGGATACATCTATGTTTGATCCGCAGCTTGACGGGTATGCTTTTCGACTGGCGCATCATCTGGTGGGAAAATTCCTGGTTCTCTATGCAGGGGCTCACGGCATGTCGAATGATTTGGATATTATATTAGATGCAGCAAAATTATTGCGAGACCAATCGAATTTGATGTTTGCATTCGTGGGAGATGGCAAGGAGAAACCGGCATTAATACGTAAAGCGCAAGAAATGGGATTGGATAACGTATGTTTTATACCGCCGGTGCCAAAAAGTGAAATGCCGCAAGTTTTAGCTGCGGCAAATGCCTGTTTAGCAATCTTAAAACCCATTCCCCTTTATGCTACAGTCTATCCCAATAAAGTGTTTGATTATATGGCAGCCGGACGACCAGTGATCTTGGCAATTGACGGAGTGATCCGCCAGGTTGTTGAAGAAGCAGGCGCTGGAATTTTTGTGAAACCCGGAGATAGCCAAAATCTTGCAAAAGCAATCCAATATTTGTTAGCTAATCCACAGCGGGGAAAACAAATGGGCCAAAATGGGAGAGAGTGCGTAAGACAACATTTTGACCGAACGATCCTTGCCCAAAAAATGGCGGAAATCATCGAGAATGTAGGAAAAGCCTGATGTGACTAGAATAAAAATCTAGACATGATCCGATAGACCTGGAATTATTCGGAAAACCATATCTTGATCTGGTCTAAAATTATAGACCGCATCAACAGCATCCAGGTTTAATGACCCATATATATGTGGGAAAGATTGATCACCAGATATTTCCCATTTTAATGGGGCTTTTAACTTGGATGGGTTTATCCATAATAAATATAACTTGGCGTTTCCATGGTAAAACGTATTTGCTACCTGAAGAATCTGGTGAGGAGATGAACAGTGGATGAAGCCATCAGTATCCAATGAGGAAGGTTTATATTCTCTCTGGGTTTTTGTTTTTGTCCAATCCTCTGGCAGACAAATGTGTAAAATATATGGGGAATCTTGAATGATTTCCATGTCGAGTTATTGACTCAGCCTTTGTTTGATTTTTTCAATGATAGTCTGGGCAACTTCATATTTTGATAATAAAGGTAACTCTTCCAAGACTCCTGTGGATTCAATGATGGTTACCTGGTTTGTATCTGCTGTAAAACCTGAGAGGGGAGAAGTAATGTCATTGGCAACAATTATATCCAGGTGTTTATTAATCATTTTTTGTTGAGCATTTTTTACCAAATCTTGACTTTCTGCAGCGAATCCCACAACAACCCGCGGGAAACCAGTTTTTGCTTTGAAATCAGCAACTTTTTCCAGAATATCTGGCGTATATTCGAATTTGATTTCTGGTAAACCCTGGTCTTTCTTAATCTTTTGTCGAGCCGATCGAATTGGTTGAAAGTCCGCCACAGCTGCTGCCATAATCAAGGCATCGCTGCCGGGAATGGCAGAGAGAACTGCTTGCAGCATTTCCTTCGCTGTATTCACATTGAAAATAACAGCGCCGGCTGGAATTGGGAGATTGGCAGGAGCTGAGATTAATGTCACGCGTGCTCCTTGATCTAACGCAGCTTGTGCCAAGGCATAACCTTGCTTGCCCGATGACCGATTGGATAACACGCGAACAGGGTCTAAAGGTTCCTGCGTGCCGCCAGCGGTGATGATGAAATGGCGGTTGGATAATGGTCCATTCTGGGATAGTGCCAATCGAATGTGATTATACAGATCGGTCACTTCCATCATACGCCCAAGCCCGATCATACCCGAAGCCATTCTTCCCTCTATTGGACCCATAATGATGAAACCGCGTTTTCGCAAGATATCCAAATTTTCTTGAGTGGCAGGATTGCTGAACATTCCGCCATCCATTGCTGGGGCAATCATAATTGGGCAGCGGGCAGCCAGTGCGGTTAAAGTAAGTAAGGTATCAGCGATGCCATGGGCGATTTTTGCTATTGTATTAGCTGAGCAAGGGGCGATCAGCAGTAAATCAGCGCCTAACCCCAGACCAATGTGTTGAATATGCCCTTCATTACCCCATAGATCTTTATCCACAAATGCTCGTTGACCAGTTACCGATTGAAACGTAAGCGGCGATATGAATTTTTCAGCAGATGGAGTCAGGATGGTTTGAACTTTTACTCCGGCTTGAGTTAGTTTGGAAGCCAGGTCTGCGGCTTTATAACAGGCAATAGAGCCTGTTACCCCTAGTAGAATATTTTTCCCTGAAAATGGAGAAGTTGTTGTCATATCAGCATCCATAATGATTAAAATTAAGATTTCTTATAGCCAACCATTGATGCCATATACCAGTATACCAAGATATTCTTTTAAAGCGCGGTTGGTTGTTGAAAGATTTTCTGCGCTGGGTAAAAAGTTAAAAATATAACCGCTTATACTATTTTTTATTAGATTTTGCCAGCCTTGCTGAGTCACGGTAAAATCCGTTGGCGCGGGGATGACTTCAAGCCCTTGTTTTTCGAACAATCCAACCGACCGGGGCATATGGATGGCTGAGGTTACCAGTATGATCCGAGATATTCCTTTTTCGCGTAATAATTTTGCACTATAGAGAGCATCTTCATATGTATTTCGCGAATCAGTCACCAACCAAAATGCATTTCGAGAGATTCCTAAGACTTCAAAAAGTGAAGCCATATCGGTAGCAGGATTGATATCAGAATTCATCCATTCGATTGCGCCACCGGTCAATAGTAAATGTTCAGCTTTACCTTGCTGGTATAAACTGAAGGCATATAAAATTCTATCCCCTGCACTATCAATTTCCACCATTTGCCTGGGATAACTTGCAGAGTGAGTCGCGCCACCCAATACAACAATTACGTCGGCGCGGGGAATTTCGCTGGGGGGTAAATAGCGCCATTCCAATGAGCGGGTTAATCCCCAGGCAACCCACCGATTGCCTCCCAAAAATAAAAGCAAAAACGCGATAACTAAGAACCAGCGCTGTAAACGATTTTTTCGAGAAAGACAAATCGCCGCCACGATCAGGATACATGAAGAACCCAGGGGATATAAAAAAGGCGGAATAATTTTTGAAAGGATGATAAACACGGTTTATTTTCCTTTTTGAATGGATATGAGCCGGTGATGACCAGCAAGATCTTTGATTAAATCTATCGAGGCATCGGGAAAAATATTACGAGCCAGGTTTTGCAAAGCCCATCCCTGATCGGGATCGATTTCCAGTAATATCAAGCCATTTTTCGTCAGCCGATGTGGAGAAATATACAAAAGACGCTCAATAATTTCTAAACCATTTACTCCACCATCCAGCGCAAGAGTCGGCTCTTTTTTATATACTTTCAAATGACGGAGGGTATTTGATGGAATATACGGTAAATTGGCGCAAATCAAATCGAAATTTAGTGAGGTGGAAGGCAGCAAATCACATTGGATTAAATGGATTTGTGAATCAACCAAATGGAGGGATGCATTTTTTAATGCGACACGCAAAGCAGGATAAGATATATCACTGGCAATCACATTAAAGCGGGGATTTTCTGCTGCTAGAGAAATGCCGATACAGCCAGAACCGCAGCCAACATCTGCACATAATATTTTGGAATTAGATGAAGCTTTGTATAAATTATTTGCCCAGAATAGCGCTTTTTCTACTAAAAGTTCGGTTTCAGGACGTGGAATAAGCACATCGGGAGTAATTA
>JAAZNS010000223.1 GCA_012798185.1 Chloroflexota bacterium
CCCCATTTTTCCTCCAATTCCCGTAAGTGCCTTGGCGATAATTCTTCGTCGAATAGAATTACTTCTGCTTGTAGCTCGTTGATTAGAGATTGAATTTCTTCTACTTTACCAGATCCAATAAAAGTATTTGGATTAGGTCGGTCCATTTTTTGAATTTCTTGACCAACCACCTCCAAACCTGCTGTCTCGGCTAATAATGTCAATTCCTTTAATGAATCTTCTGCAGAAAGTAATTGTTGTTTTCCATGAATCTCTATTCCGACAAGAAATGCTCTCTCTTTTGGTTTTGTTGTAGGTTCGGGGGATTTTTTCGCCATAAAACTCCTGTTGAAATATTATCTGCATGTTATGGAGTAATTAACCACGTTAGTATTGTATTTCCAACTATCGCAAGGCTTTGTGCAGATACTTTATCGGAAGTGTCTGATATTGTATGCCAATAAGGGTAATCAAAGTCGATAATATCAACTGCAGGGATACCTCTTTGTATAAACGGGATATGATCGTCGATGATATTATATTTGACTTCTGATATGAAATATTTTTCATATCCAAGTTGAGCAGCAATGCGCCATATCTCATCTCTATACTTTTTATCAGAATTTACTTCCTGATAAATATTTAAATCAGCATCACCTACCATATCCAAAATAACAACTAAATCTGGTTTCTCGTTTAGGTTATCCGCAAAACTTTGTGAGCCCATGATCCAAGACCAACCTGGAATGTTCCCATTATCTTCAGCATCAAAAAAAACTAACCATATCTGTTTTGCCCAAGACTGCTCTAGAATATTTCGATCGATTATTCGAGATAACTCTAAAAGAATAGCTACACCTGATGCGCCGTCATTCGCGCCAGGAACCGGTAATATTTGGTTTGCTTCTAGCTTATCACGGTCAGCAAATATTCTAGAATCATAATGAGCTCCAATAATAATCCAGGGTCTTCCCTTTCCCTGTGATCCTATAATATTACTTATTTTGATATCTGCTACATTATCGGTAAATATTTTAGGTTTCCAATTATTTTGGTCTAGAGTTTTAATAATCCAATTTGTTGTTTGATCATGTGATGTGCTTCCAGGAATTCTAGGTCCGAGGCTTATTTGATATTCAACATCTTTATATGCCTTTTCCCCGTTGAAATATATATTTTTGCTAAAGTTATTTTGATTTGAGTTAATTTCTATTAAAATAATGAGTAAAAGAAAAAACAATATCATTATTATGATAAATATTATAAAAATTATTTTTGTGATAGTGGCTATGCGCATTTTAATCCCCGATTATTTTCATTACTTTCTCTATCTCGTTTTTCGATCGTTCAAAATGCATTAATCCACGTTGTTTTCTCCCGGGAATTTTTTGATCTCCTAAGGGAGGTAATAATCCAAGATTCGCTTTCATGGGTTGAAAAGCTTCCCTATTTGATATGGTTATATATCGGCATAATGCACCAAGCATGGTTGTCTCAGGCATTTGCATTGGTTTTTGCCTTTTTATCTGTCTAGACATATTCACGCCTGCCAATAATCCAGTGGCAATATTCCCCATATATCCCTCCACCCCAATAATCTGCCCGGCAAAGTAAAGGTTCTCTCTCGATTTAAATTGTAATGTCGATAATAAATGCTTTGGAGAATATATATAAGTATTGCGATGCATTTGCCCGAATCGAATGAATTCCACATTCTCTAATCCAGGTATCATCCGAATTACCTTTTTCTGTTCGTTTATTCTTAAATTGGTTTGGAATCCCACAATGTTATACACTGTGCCACATAGATTATCCTGGCGTAATTGCACAACTGCATATGGTTTCTTTTTGGTATGAGGGTCGATTAATCCAATTGGTCTCATCGGACCATAAGCCAATGCTTTCTCGCTACGCATGGCTATTATTTCAATGGGCAGACATCCTTCAAAATACTTCCCTTCTCCTGCTTTGACGCCATATTCAATATCTTCCTCGAAATCTTTCATTTCAACTCTTTCCGCATCAGTTAAAGCATGAACGAAACGATGATATTCAGCTTCGTTTAACGGACAATTAATATAATCGCTATTCTCATCCTGGTTATGACGTCTTGAGCCTCGAAAAGCGATATCCATATTTATCGATTCGTAATATACCGATGGCGAAATCGCATCATAAAAAAACAAGTGGTTTTCTCCAATAAGCTGCATAATTTCATCTGAAAAACGTTTTGAGGTTAGTGGACCAGTTGCGATGATAACATTCCCATCTGGAACTTCTGCAATTTCTTCTCTAATAATTTTAATATTTGTGTGATTTTCAATATTTTCTGTTACCATTTTGCTGAATGCTTCTCTATCAACAGCCAATGCATCTCCAGCCGGGACTGAGGTTTTTTCAGCACAGGCTAATAATAGACTATTCATCATCCGCAATTCATTCATTAAAATCCCAGATGCTCTATCAGGCAATTTTGAGCCCAACGAATTAGAACAAATGATTTCTGCCAGATAGCTTGTACGGTGTGCTTGGGTTATGGTATGGGGTCTCATCTCATATAGCGTTACCGATATACCCCTTTGAGCTGCCTGCCAAGCTGCTTCACTCCCCGCCAATCCACCTCCAATAACTATTAGTGATTCACTCATATTTATATATACGATTATTCCTCATAATGATTGTATCTTAAAAATACGATTAGTATTTTAGTCAATTAATTTTTTACATTTACGTACAAATTCGAGAATAATGGTATGATTTCAGGGTGACTTATTTCACTTACCCGCCTTAGAATTATCGATTATTTATTGATATATTGGTAAACATCAATGCATGAATTATCAGTCACGGAAAACATTTTAAAAATTGCCTTGCGCCATGCAAATGAAAATAACGCAAAAATTATCAATGATATATATCTGGTAATTGGAGATTTATCATCCATTGTGGATGACGCAGTCGAATTTTATTGGAATATTGTCGCAGAAAATACAATTGCCAAGGATGCACGCCTTCATTTCAAAAGAATACAAGCAATACTTCAATGTCAAGAATGTTTAGCCGAATATCAATTATCACAAAAAGAATTATCTTGTCCTAAATGTGGCAGTGATCAAGTTCGAATAGTATCTGGAGATGAATTTTATCTCGAAGCAATTGAAATTGACCGCTAACAATACATTTTATTATAAAAAAAAGGAAAGCCTATGCATAACCGCATCACTATTGTTGAAAATATATTAAGCGCCAATGATAGAATAGCCGCTGAAAATAATAGCTTGCTCGATAAAGAAAAAGTTTTTTCTTTGAATATAATGGCATCGCCAGGAGCCGGAAAAACTTCGTTAATCGAACATACCATTAAACTCCTTTCTCCTGAATTTCGAATCGCAGTCATCGATGGAGATATCGCTACAAGCTTCGATGCTGACCGCGCTGCTGCCGCGGGAGCAAGTGCCGTTCAAATAAACACAGGCGGAGATTGCCACCTTGACGCCGTAATGATTCAAAACGCATTGCAAAACATTGATTTAAAAGATACCGATCTTTTAATCGTTGAAAATGTTGGCAACCTGATTTGTCCAGCCAGTTTTCAATTAGGCACTCATAAAAATATCTTGATTGCATCAATCCCCGAAGGAGATGATAAACCTTATAAATATCCTTCAATGTATCGAGGTATTCAAGCCCTTGTGTTGAATAAAATGGACCTCCTGCCTTATATAACATTTGATTTAGCCCGATTTTACAAAGGTGTGGAAATTTTAAACCCTGGCATAATTACATTTCCAACCTCCTGCCACACCAAAGAAGGTTTGGAGCCCTGGATAGAATGGATTAGACAACAATTAATAAAACATTATGGTAGTAAATGCTAATTTATTAATTACCGGTATAGTTCAAGGGGTTGGATTTCGACCCTTTATTTATGGTTTAGCGAAAAAACTATCACTTCGAGGATGGGTACGAAATACTTCGGGTGGTGTTGAAATCGAAGTCGAAGGTGAAGAAAACTCTATTGATAAGTTTTATCATGCCATAATCAAAGAAGCTCCTCCACTTGCAGTGATCGATCAAATAACAATGGATTTTATTCCAGTCAAAGGTTACACTGAGTTTCAAATCTTCCATTCAGCTTCTTTGCCCCAAGCCTTTCAGCCCATTTCCCCTGATATTAGCATTTGCCCGGATTGTCTCTCTGAGTTATTTAATCCATTAGATCGAAGGTATTTATATCCATTTATAAACTGTACGAACTGCGGACCGCGATTTACGATTATTAATGATATTCCATACGATCGATGCAATACAACGATGTCGGACTTTGAGATGTGCCCGGATTGTAAAGCTGAATATAACGATCCCGTTAATCGTCGCTTTCATGCTCAACCGATAGCTTGTCCGATATGCGGTCCACATATTTGGCTGGAGAATAGCAGCCACACTATCTTATGCTCCAAAAATGATGTGATTATTGAAACGCAAAAACTATTACTTCAAGGAAAAATAATTGCCATTAAAGGGCTTGGAGGCTTTCATATTGCTTGTGATGCAACAAATACTGATGCTGTTGAGCTATTACGTAAACGTAAGCTTCGTATTGATAAACCATTTGCATTAATGATGCCGGATATCGATACAGTTAAAAAACATTGTCATGTTTCTGTTGAAGAATCAGCATTACTCGAATCAAGAGAAAGGCCTATAGTTATCCTTGAAAGATTAAATTCATCAAACATCGCTAAACAAATTGCTCCAAACCAGAACACAATTGGTGTTATGCTTCCTTATACACCACTACATTACTTACTATTATCAAATTCATTAGGAAATAAATCTCCAATTGCGGATGTATTAGTAATGACTAGCGGTAATGTAAGCGAAGAGCCAATTGCATTTGATAACGATCAGGCTCGTTCCCAATTAAGTGGTCTTGTCGATTATTTTATTCTTCATAATCGACCAATTCAAATACGCTGCGACGATTCAGTCCTTCGATATTTGCCAGAAAATAAATCTAACTTGATCATCCGCCGTTCACGAGGTTACACACCTTATCCAATTAACCTTCCCTGGAAATTACCCCAGATTCTTGCTACCGGTGCTGAATTAAAAAATACATTTTGTTTTACTCGTGATTATTATGCTTTTACCAGCCATCATATTGGAGATTTAGAAAATTATGAAACACTCATTTCTTTTGAAGAAGGTATTAAAAGCTTCGAAAAATTATTCAAAATACAACCCGAATTAATTGCACATGATCTTCATCCGAATTATCTTTCGACGCAATATGCCATAGATAGATCTTCTCATGAAAATATAAAAATTATTGGGATACAGCATCATCATGCTCATATAGCTTCTTGCATGAGCGAAAACCATATTCCTTCTAATTTCTATGTCATTGGTCTATCATTTGATGGAACAGGATATGGAACAGATGGTTCGATTTGGGGAGGAGAAATATTTTTATCGGATTATAAGCAATTTAATAGGTTGTTTCATCTAAAATATTATCGCTTACCGGGTGGGGAAATGGCTATACGCAATCCCGCAAGAGCCGCAATAGCTTATTTGCTTCAATCGAATATCGATTTAGATTCCCGTCTCTCTCCCCTCAAATCAATTCCCTCCGATCAATTATCAGTGATTCGCTCACAATTAACTCATCAAATCAATTCTCCTTACACTTCCAGTATGGGCAGACTTTTTGATGTTGTGGCTTCACTCGCGGGTTTGAGACATTCAATAAATTACGAGGCGCAGGCAGCTATTGAGTTGGAAGCAATCATTGATCATGCTGAGAAATCTGCATATGAATTCGTTATATGCCAATCCGATTTAAATAATTCAATCATCGATCAATCCAGTCAAATGGTTATCGATCCTTCACCAGTTTTAGCTGAAATTGTTAGAGATTATTTATCAGGCTGCCCCCCTTCAATTATCTCAGCCAAATTTCATAATGGTTTGGTTAATATGATAATTAAATTATGTTGCGAAATACGGAAGCAGTATTCGATTTCAGATGTAGTATTGAGTGGTGGGGTTTGGCAAAACCAGACACTGTTAACCAACACAATAATTAATTTGCGTAAACACCAATTTAATCCAATTATTCACAATACTCTTCCGCCTAATGATGGCGGTTTATCTTTAGGTCAAGCGATTATTGCATACCATCAATTGTTTTCATAATGCTGTAAAAGGAGTCTATTATGTTTCTTGGAGTACCAGGAAAAATTATTGAAATATATAACAAGGATGATTTATTAATGGGAAAAATTGATTTTGGTGGTGTTTTCAGAGAAGTGTGCTTATCATATACTCCGGAAGCAAAAATAGGAGATTATGCCCTTATTCATGTAGGTTTTACCCTTAATTTAATCAGTGAAGAAGAAGCCAAAGAGACATTATCATTACTCGAACAAATATCTTCTTTAGACAATAAAAAACCTTAGAATCAAATTTTATGGAATTTTTTCAAGAATTTCGCAATTTGCGGTTAGTTAAAACCCTTGTGGACGAAATTAATCGCATTACAACTAAGCCTTGGGTTATTATGGAGATTTGCGGTGGACAAACGCATGCCATTATGCAGTACGGTATCGATCAACTATTACCGCCGCGAATCGAATTAGTTCATGGTCCAGGGTGCCCGGTATGTGTTACCTCTCTTGAGTTAATTGATAAATCTCACGCGATAGCTGCTCAACCCGGCGTAATTTTTGCTTCCTTTGGCGATATGCTTCGTGTACCAGGCTCAAAAAATGATCTTTTTTCTTTACGCGCCTCAGGATCAGATGTGAGAGTTGTGTATTCACCTCTTGATGCAGTTAAAATCGCACAAGAAAATCCTGATAAACAGGTGGTTTTCTTCGCTATTGGCTTTGAAACGACTGCTCCTGCAAATGCTATGTGTGTATTGCTGGCAAAATCACTAAATCTAAATAATTTTAGTTTACTGGTTTCACATGTGCGAGTACCACCTGCCATTGACGTAATCCTTTCATCTCCCTACAATCAAGTACAGGGAATCCTTGCTGCCGGTCATGTATGTACGGTAATGGGATATTGGGAATATCTACCCCTTTCCCAAAAATATCAATCACCCATTGTCGTTACCGGATTTGAACCATTGGATATTCTTCAAGGAATTTACATGACTGTTCGTCAATTGGAAAACAATCAATCGATTGTCGAAAATGCATATGGCCGTGTTGTAACACAAAATGGCAATCGATCCGCTCAAGCGGTTATCAATCAAGTCTTTCAAACCTGTGATAGAAAATGGCGTGGAATCGGATTAATCGAAAATAGTGGATGGCGTTTGAAGCCAGAATTTGACTATTATGATGCAGAAAAAAGATTCTCGGTGGAGCAAATTTCACCTGAGGAATCCACTGTATGTATCGCTGGTTTAATATTACAGGGATTAAAAAAACCTCTTCAATGCCCTGCTTTTGGCATACAATGTACTCCTGAACATCCATTAGGTGCGACGATGGTTTCTTCAGAAGGTGCCTGTTCTGCTTATTATCGATATCAACGAATTGACAATTATTAAAACTCAATGACCAACGACCCAACCAATTTCCGAGGGCTAGTTTGCCCTATTCCTCTTCCCCATA
>JAAZNS010000224.1 GCA_012798185.1 Chloroflexota bacterium
AGGAGTAAGCTCTACCTTCGATTCGGGATACAGTCTTTCCTTTTTCATTTCAAACTAATATTTAAATACAAAGATAAATTAAAACCAAGGCAACAAAAATTAATACACACTTAAAACAGCCAAAAGACGAGGAATCTAATTCTACTTTAACAGATTGTTTTTCGATGTAACTTTTCTCGAATTTTGTTGAAAAATATCGGTGTAATAATTTTCATATTCTATTTATATTTAGTAATTTAGATGCATAATTAAAGCGACGATCAAATGAATGAATTAATAATAATCCCCCTGTTGAAAACTCGATTTTCAGGTAGTATGAGAAACATGCTTACCGACCGCTCGAGTTTTTAACAGACCCTCTAACAAACAACAGATATGGAGAAACACTGGCCTGCCTGGCAAGCCGGCTGGGCAGGCATCTGTCTGAATATCAATACATATTCAAGAATAAGACCAAGTCATTCTTTGCCAAAGCAGAAGTGTATGTCCACGGGTTACTCTTTGAAGAGGAGCGCAACCTGGAAAAAATCAGCGAGACAATGAACATCAATTACCACCAGATGCAGCATTTCATCACCGAATCCAACTGGAGCGCCCGCCAGTTGATGGACCAGGTTGCCCGTGACGTAAGCGATGCCCTCCCCAAAACGAAGCTCACCGCCCTGATCATAGATGAAAGCGGCTGGAGTAAGAAAGGGGATAAGAGCGTCGGAGTGGGCAGGCAATATTGTGGCAACCAGGGAAAAGTGGGCAATTGCCAGGTCGCCGTATTTGCTTCGTTGAGTAACGGCGACTACAGTTCCCTGATCGACGCCCGGCTGTACCTTCCCGAGGATTGGTGCAATAACCCCGACCGTTGTGATGAAGCCGGCATCCCAGAGGACGAACGGGTTTTCAGAACCAAAGCCCAATTGGCCTGGGAGATCATAGAACACCAGTCCGGGCAGGTTGCTTTTGACTTTGTCAGCGCAGACGGTTTTTACGGGAATGACGCCGAACTAGCCCGCCGGATTGATGAATCGGGGCACCTGTACATGCTTGACATACATAGCGACCAGACCATTTATCTTTCCCGTCCCGAATTACATGTTCCTCCCCGCAAAAGCGCCAAAGGACGGGCACCGGAAAAACTGAAGGCGACAACACCATCCATGACGGTGCAGGAGTATCTGCAAACATTGCCACAAGAGCAATGGCAGAAGCTCACGGTACGTAATACGTCCAAGGGTGTTCTTTCGGGTTTATATCATTTCACCAATGTGTGGATTTGGAACAAAGCCATTGACCGAATTGAACCCAGACTGTTCGTTATCCGCAAGACCCTAACACCAAAGGGGGAAGAGGAGATAAAATACTCATTCACCAATGCCGATTTGGAGCGCTTCACGCCGCAGGAGTTGGCCTACATGCAAGCCGAACGATTTTTCGTAGAACACAGCATCAAAGAATCGAAGCAGATCCTTGGATTGGACCAGTTCCAGACCCGCAAGTGGAATGCATGGCTGCACCAGGTTGCCCTGAACTTCTTGGTTTCATCCTTTATACTGAAAGAAAAACTCCTGAATAAGGAGGAAATCCCACTGTTGAGTGCCAAAGATGTAAAAGAACTCGTAATTTTTCAATTATATAAGCAAATGACTGACGAACAGATGTATCAAAAAATCATTCACAGGCATATTCGACGACAAAGAGACATAAATAACGCCTATCTTAGGCAAAATCCAAATCTGTTAAAGTAGAACTATTATCACCCGCAATATTGACTTCATAACCACAAAATTGATTCACCTCGAATTCTACAAATATAAAGCGTTTCAATAAATACCTTACCTGAACTATTGTTATTTTTGCACACTAAGGTAAAAAATTTGCATGGCAGGC
>JAAZNS010000225.1 GCA_012798185.1 Chloroflexota bacterium
AGGCTTTTACCCATTGATGAGGCAATACCGATGGACATATTTTTTAATACGCCGCCGAATCCACCCATCATATGACCTTTGAAGTGCGCCAGATCAATGAGAAAATCATAATTAGCGAAATGGGAACCAACCACATCTTCCGTCAGGTGTTTTCCACCTACGATCGGGATACTCATGGTCCCTTCGGCATCCATGATGTCAACAGGCGCAATTGCTGTAAAGCCGTGGTCGATCATAACCTGTTGATGAGACGCTGTCTCGTCTCGACGACCGCCATAGGCTGTATTGCATTCAACAATGGTACCGTTTAATTCACTTACCAGTGGTGCAATGAAAGCGGACTGCAGGAAATAATGTCCGCCAGGCTCACCGGAGTGGACTTTTACCGCTACATTTCCACTTGCTTTAATACCCAAAGCATGAAATGCGTTCAGTAAACCTGCCGGTGTAATTTCAGTGGTTAAATATACAGGTACTAAATCATCCGGTAGTTGAGAAGTTTCTTCATTGGGTTCTTCCGTTGGAGATTCAGCTGCCTCAGAAGTGACAGTTGCTAACAGCTTTGCAGCTCGATTTGGTGAACAAGCTGCTAAGAGCTGCTGTACGGCAAATCCACCGGTACCCAGGGCAATCATTCTTAATAATTCTCTACGTGAGTATTTTTTCATAGCAATTTCCCGGTTTGATTCATTACTTTTCACATATCTATTTTATGGAATTAGATATTGTCTTTGCTGATAAAAATACTTCTATGGCAAAGAGAGTGTGACGGTAACACTGCCGTCACCAAGAATTTCTCTTAATTCTTTTGCGGTAACATTATTAATCTTACCAAGTCTTGTGAAGTTCCATGAATTAGGCGCGTAGTAAATCACAAACGCATTTCCCTGAAACAAGATAATGTCTCCGGCTTCTGTTGTGATTTGTTGGTCGTTTCTCGGTAAATCCATACCAAGCGGACCCACTTTTTCCATGCTGCCATAGTCCTGCATTTCGATCGTTATCGGGTTTTCTACGAGTGCCTCTTTCAGCGCTTTTGTAGAAGAATTATCGACAAGCGTTGCTGTAAGTATAGTACTTCCAATTTGAATATTCATCTGATTGCTCCCTATTGTTTCCGGATTATCCTGATCGATCCCCTCCTCAACCACCTCTGTCGGATTGGTCAATGCCGTTTCGGTTGGGCTTGATTCTGCATCAGGCAGCACAGTGGGCGTCTGCGGCTCCATAGTAAAAGAGGTTGCAACAGGTTCCGCTGGTTCCACTGGGGCTGCACATGCAGAGATAAATACAACCAAAATGAGTAGGGGTATAAAATTCAGGTGATAATTTTTCATCTTATTTTCCTCTATCATTGAACCAGGTATTAATTGAGATTCTGTTTTTATTTCACTGGCAGAGTATTGTAGAACTAGCTTTTAAATATGGCAGCTGCAGCACGGGCTATTGATTTCAGGTTCATTTTTCCACCATAGACGGGAAATAGACTAGCACTGCCATAATCTTTGACTTGTGGAAGGTTTTTCAAATAATCCATATCCACATTAGAGATCACAAACTCTACAGCAGCGTTCTCTTTCATATGCATTTGATTTGCTGTTTTGGGTAGTGGAAGCAAACCGAGCTGTAAATCATACCGGATGCTTAGCTGAGGGATAGAGACGCCATATTTTTCAGCAATTTTCGC
>JAAZNS010000226.1 GCA_012798185.1 Chloroflexota bacterium
CGCAGTCCCTTTTTCCCTGCGAAAAATTCGCCGAACCATTCTCCCGCGCCGGCAAGCTGTGCTGGCCAGATAACAGCATGGAAGGGGATATTATCTTTTCCTATGAAATAATATGACCGTGCATTGGGTGAGACCCACCAATCTTGCCAGATATCGGGTTGATGATTGATTTTCGCCCATTCGATGGCTGCAGAAAGATATCCAATGACGGCTTCGAACCACACATACAGGCATTTCCCTTCCCACCACTCTACAGGAACAGGGATGCCCCAATCCAGGTCACGGGTGATAGCACGACCATGCAGGTCGTTGGCAAGAATTTGTCCTAACGATTGGCGCAGGACATTTGCCCGCCAAAATGATTCCTTTTCCCGTAAAAAAGCTACTACTGTATTTTGTAATTTACCAAGGTCCAAATAAAAATGCTCGGTTTCACGTAATTCTGGCTTGGAGCCATCAACTTTTGAACGAGGATTGATTAATTGGGTTGCGTCTAGCAGCGTGCCGCATTGATCACATTGGTCGCCGCGGGCGTTGTTATAACCGCACACATAACATGTACCTTCAACGTATCTATCTGGAAGGAAACGACCTAAAGAGGGTGCATACCATTGTTTTTCTTTTTGAGTATATAAATAGCCGTTTTTATCTAGTGAGGTAAAAATGGCTTGTGACACCTTAAAATGATTTTGAGTGTGAGTGCTGGTAAAAAGGTCGTAAGTTAATCCCATCTTTTGAAACAACTCAAGAAATGAAAAATGGAATTTTTTATATACTTCGAGCGGTGTGGTATCTTCTGCATCGGCGCGCACTGTTACCGGGGTGCCGTGGGCGTCGGAACCGGAAACCATTAACACTTTATTTCCCAATAATCGATGATAACGTGCAAAGATATCAGCAGGGAGATAAGATCCGGTGATGTTTCCAACATGGATATAAGAGTTGGCGTATGGCCAGGCAACGGAAACTAAAATATTTTGTGCCATGGGTTGCTCCTATTAACTGATTTGTAAAAAAAGGGCTGTCCATTTTGGACAGCCCAAACATTGCGAATTGAGTACTTTACCAAGCCTCTTTCTTCCACAGGGCTGTCCAATAAAGCCTGCGCATGCTCATTTTATTCATGACCATAAGGGAAGTATATTTTCCTCGAATCATTGAATTCTTTACCCAATGTGTAATCCGCAGATATATACGGCGTGGTAAGTCTATAACGGCGATTTAGATTTGTCAAGATTAATTCAAATTTAGAAATATTCCCGCAACTTGCGTGAACGGTAAGGGTGACGTAAACGCTTGAGTGCTTTGCCTTCGATCTGGCGGATGCGTTCACGGGTTAATCCAAATTTATTGCCAACTTCTTCTAATGTATACGGATGATTATCATCTAATCCATAACGCAAACGGATGATCCGCGCTTCCCTGGGTGTAAGAGTTGCTAAAACATTTTCCACCGCTTTGCGCAGCAGATTATAATGTGTTACCTGAGCAGGAGAGGGAGTAATTTGATCTTCTACAAACATGCCAAATTCAGCCTCCTCTTCATCTCCTACTGGGCTTTCAAGGGACATGGGTATCCAGGAGACCTGCAGCATCCACTGGACTTTTTTAATAGGCATATTTAATTTTTTTGCCAGCTCCTGTGTGGTAGGGGGTCTGCCAAAATCTTGTTCCATGCTGTGAAAGACTTTGTACAATTGGCGGATGCGATCGGTCATATGCACCGGCAATCGAATCGTGCGCCCCTGATCGGCTATTGAGCGGGTGATAGTTTGGCGGATCCACCATGTGGCATAAGTTGAAAACCGAAAACCGCGCTTATATTCGAATTTTTCAACAGCCTTCATCAATCCTAGGTTCCCCTCCTGTATTAAATCAAGGAAAGGTAATCCATGTCCCATGTATTTTTTAGCAATGCTTACCACCAGACGAGTATTGGCTTTGATCAGATGGTCTCGAGCGAGCTGTCCTTCTTTTACCAGTAATTCCAGCTCGCTCTGTTGATGGGGTTTCAAAGGTTTCTTCTTTGTGAGCAATTGCTGTTGTGCTTGCCGGCCTTTTTCAATAGATATTGCCAAGTGAATTTCTTCATCCATGGTCAGGAGAGGAACGCGAGCCATTTCTTTCAAATAGATTTCAATTGAATCATCAGTGGTGTAACGTTCGATGGGTAAAAAATTATCGAATTCACTGATTGGATAATCTTCACCCAATAATTCATCCTCTTCCAGTACTTCTATCCCTTGGTGGCGTAAAAATGCGACGATCCAGTTTTGATCGAAATCTGATGAAGGAGGTGATGAATAGGATTCCCCAATATCATTCAGCGTGATAAACCCTTGCATTTCCGCTTTTTCCAACAAGCTGGAAAGCGCCTCGTTCCTGGTTATTGGTATGCCTGGGTAAACCATACACGACCCTCCTGTAATTACAGGCAAATAAGATGAGCTCGTTGAAAAAACTATTATGAAAAACAAGTTGCGGAAATATGAAATGATGTTATTTTTTCACATATCCACAAATTTTTCCGGGATAAATTTTTTCATTACTTGCTGTGCATGATATTTGAGGCAATGAATAATTTAATTGTTATCTTTTTTTTCTAAAAGAGATTTTAAAATCGCCAAACGGGGATCGATTGAATCATCCTCATGGTGACAAGTTGTCTCATTTAAATTTTCACCGCATATCGGGCAAAGTCCTTTACAATCCGTCCTGCATAAAGGACTCATAGGTACCTCTAATAGCAAATATTCTCGGATCAAAGGTGTTAGATCAATATGTGCATCTTCGGGTAAAATCAATCCTGACTCGGTGACGGAATTCCTCGAGAAAGCATATAACTCGGTAAATTCGGAATTTAAAGACTGGCTGAATGGCGTTAAACAACGAACACAATCACATTCCACCAAAGCGTTCAATTTGACTTGCGCGAGCAATCCCTGAGCAGTCCGTGTAATATGCGCTGATCCACTCAGATTGACCAAATCAAAATCGGTATCCAGGTGGAGGGAGGGAATGTCGAAAATAAAATCTCGGCTGTCCCCTACAGATAAACCCACAATGAAACCAACGTTCAGCCGGAGAGGGTTGCTGGAGTGAGGCACTGTCTTATGCTAAGGATTATCAGAATAAAATAATGATAACAAATAATCGATTTTCGACATTATAGCATAGCAAAAATTACTCGTCAAGCGATTCTTTTTATATTGAATGATTACGTAATATTAAAAATATTTATTGAATTAAAGGATCACTATGCGGAAATTATTATTAGCCAGTAATAACCAAGATAAGATTGTAGAAATACGAGCGCTTCTTGAAGACATATCGTTAGAACTGCTGACTCCTAATGATTTGGGCATCGCTATGGATGTTGAAGAGTCAGCCGATTCGTATCTGGAAAATGCAGCAAGAAAAGCAAAATCTTTTGGGCAGGCTACGAACCTGGTTTGTTTAGCCGACGATTCTGGATTAGAGGTGGATGCACTGGGGGGATTACCCGGTGTGTGCTCACACCGTTTTTTACCTATCGAAGGAGCCACCGATGCTGACCGACGTCGCTATCTTTTGGGAAAATTGATGGGTTATAAACGTCCGTGGAAAGCTCATTTTCATTGCACGGTTGCTGTATATTTCCCAACGGGTGAAATCATGAGCTGCGAAGGGAATTGTTTTGGAGAAATCATTCCCGAAGAACGCGGCACAAATGGCTTTGGATATGATCCAATCTTCTTTTTCCCTGAGTTAGGGCTGACCATGGCTGAATTATCTTTAGAGCAAAAAAACCGAATCAGCCACCGCTCCCTGGCGATTCGCGCGGCACGGGGCATACTTGAGCGGTATTCAAGGTACAATATGATCAACCCTTCGGAATCGGGTTGGGATAAAATGGACACCTGATTGTTTGATTTTACGGATATTTCCAGAATTTTTCAAAGGGAGTGTTTTTCGACAATCTCTTTATATCCGGTAATATTAAAATGGATAATTTCACCTTACTTCTTAGTTAGGTCGATTTCTTTAATCTTTTTTAAGTTATCATAGAAAAATGCGCCAATCTATTTCAAATAACCAGATTAATTGGATCATTATTTCATTGCGCTGGTTGATTATTCTTGGTGTAGCAATCAGCCTGGTTTCAGGGGAATATTCTTATTGGCTTTTAGGAATTTTCCTTTTCATTTTATGTGCCTGGAATATCTTTCATACCGCTGTGATTGTATTGCGCATTCGCCTTTCCTCGGACCGCTTTTTGATAATATTCGGGGATATAGTTATCGCTCTGGTGTTATTCATCTTCACGGGTGCATATCAGGGCAAAATATTCTGGGTGGGAATAATGCCGTTGATTACTGCCGCATTATTGTTTTCTTATCTGGGAGGAATAATTCTTGCCTTTGTTAATACGATCATTCAAGGACTGATCGGCGTCGTTATTAATGAACCTCGTTATGCCTTAATATCGATGGTTAGTTTGTTGGTTGTATATTTAGCCAGCGGGGGATTATTGGCGTATGTCAAGGAACACATCAAACTTCAAGTTAAAAGAACCCGGGCGACCGACGAAGCTCTACGCTCCAAATCGGGTGTACCGGTAAGTGAACGTTATGGTGCGATATATGAGATCGTTTCTTCATTAACTTCTACATTGAATTATCAAAGGGTTTTGGAAACCGCATTGGATGTCAGCGCAAATGCCCTCTCGAATTTGGGCAGTTCTGAAGACCGTCTGGTATGTGCGGTTTTGTTATACTCTGCTGATGAAGACGAGGGTACTTTGCTCACAATCGGATCTGCGCGCCGCCTGACGCCCGCCGATTTGAGAGTGAAATTGCCAGGCACAGAAGGATTGATTGCCCAAGCGATTTCTTTGGGAGAAGCCTGTTATGCTGCAGACCCCGAAAAAGATGCCGAGTTGCATCAGATTGTTTCTATCAGATCTTGCGGTGGTGTTGGCGTTTTGCCTATCCGGTCGGGATTGGAAACCTATGGTGTTTTAGTTTATGCTCACCCTGAAGCTGATTTTTTTACACCTGAGCGCAGAGAAATTTTGGATATTGTCTGCAACCAGGTGGTTATCGCAATTCAAAATGCCCGGTTGTATCGAGATTTGGAATTAGAGAAAGAAAGAATGATGGAAATCCAGGAAGAGACGCGCAAGAAACTCGCTCGAGATTTACATGATGGTCCAACACAATCGATATCTGCTTTAGCGCTGCGGGTTAATTATGCCCGGCGATTGCTCGAGCGGGATGCAACCCAGGCTGCCGATGAATTGTTCAAAGTGGAAGAATTAGCCCGCCAGACTACCAAAGAGATCCGCCACATGCTGTTCACTTTACGACCTCTTGTGCTGGAATCTCAGGGGTTGATTGCAGCGCTTGAATCCATGGCACAAAAGATGCGTGAAACATTTAATCAAAACGTAATTATCGAAGCGGATTCAAAAGTAATACCCAATTTGGAGACGGGAAAACAGGGAGTGATTTTTTATATTGCCGAAGAAGCGGTAAATAATGCTCGAAAACATGCCAAAGCAAAACATATCTGGGTTCGCCTAATGCCTGCCAGTGCCGGCATCGTTCTCCTGGAAATCGAAGATGATGGCATGGGTTTTGATACGGGAGAAGTTACCAAGGATTATGAAAGCCGCAGCAGTTTGGGAATGGTCAATATGCGGGAACGCACAGAATTGGTCAATGGAGTACTGCAAATAGATTCTGCGAAGGGAAAAGGAACCGTAATTCGGGTCTATATCCCTACAACTGAAGAAGCTATTGACCAATTAAGGCATAAACGAGAATTTTAAATTGCTCAATATTCCATACTAAAATGCCGGTTATTGCCGATCAATTTTATTATTTTTATTCTTCTCAGGAGCGAACTGGGCTGCCATTAATATTCGTCCATGGCGCAGGAGGTATTCATCTTTACTGGCCGATAGAATTACGCCGGCTGGGAAATCACCGCGTATATGCGTTAGATTTACCTGGACACGGCAGGTCGGGAGGGCGCGGCAAGCAGTCGATTTCAGCTTATGCGGAAGATGTGCTGCGCTGGATGGCTGCCATTGGCATTCCGAGGGGGGTCTTCATTGGGCATTCGATGGGTGCGGCAATAGCCATGACCATTGCATTAGAGAACCCTGGCTCCATGCTGGGTTTAGGGTTGATTGGCGCAGCCGCGCGGCTGCGTGTTTCACCTGAATTGATGCAATATGCAAATTCGGCGACTACCTATCATCGCGCAATCGAATTACTGGTTCGCTGGTCTTTCAGTCCCTCATCATCGGAAAAACTGATGGTATTAGCAGCAAAACGCCTGAGTGAGACCCGTCAAAGTGTTTTATTTGGCGATTTACTTGCCTGCAACGATTTTGATATCACCAGTAGAGTTTCTTCAATCCATACGCCCACGATCGTCATTTGTGGTGCTGAAGATAAAATGACCCCTATCAGGCATTCAAATTTCTTACATACTCAAATCAAGGGATCAAAGTTATGCATTATCGAAGAAGCTAGCCACATGGTTATGTTAGAAAAACCAATTGAGGTAGCAAAAAACCTATCATCATTTCTAGCCTCCCTTGAAAAATGAAAGGTTGATTTATAATATTTACTTTGGAGGAAATGCTTTATCAAGCCTGTCGAATTAAGCTGCTTGTCAATTTCGAAGCGCCCAGGTATAATTCCCCACACTCAGAGAATTGGGCGGTTAGCTCAGTTGGTTAGAGCGTTGCGTTGACATCGCAAAGGTCGTAGGTTCGAGTCCTATACCGCCCACAGAAAATACCCGGGGCAAATCCCCGGATTTTAATTTAAAAATTTCAAGAAAAATTTCAAGAATGTTGACGATTCTTGCTGGGTTATGGTATCATCCGAAAACTAACCGCAGGAAAACAGTTAGAATTAAGAAAGTCGAGAGGAGTGAGTTATCAGCGCAAATAATTTTCGGGTAAATGAGATGATTCGCGTGCCTGAAGTACGTTTAATCGGCGCAGACGGTGAAAATGTTGGTGTTGTTTCGATTGAGGAAGCTTTACGTTTAGCGCGTGAGGCTGAATTTGATCTGGTCGAAGTGGCTCCCAATGCAGACCCCCCGGTTTGCAGAATCATGGATTTTGGTAAGTTCGTTTATGAACGAGCCAAAAAAGAACGGGAAGCGCGGAAAGCCCAAACCAAAATAGAAGTAAAAGAAATCAGGCTTCGTCCTAAAACCAACGAACACCATCGTGATTTAAAAGTGCGCGACGCACGCCGCTGGTTAGAAGCGGGAATGAAGGTGAAAGTCAGAGTACGTTTTCGCGGAAGAGAAATCACTTATCCGGAAATTGCTCTAAACGACTTAAAAGAAATTGCCGAAGAATTGGCAGAAATTTCTGTGGTCGAACAAACCCCTGCTTTGGAAGGCAGAACGATGCTGATGGTATTGGCGCCGGGTAAGACGCCAAAAAAGAAAGAAAGCACTGCGCAATAACTCTTTTTATATGATAGAATGTGGTTTCTGCCCGCGGATGGTGGTCTGATCCGCGGTATTTTGTGTGAGAGGAGCGAAACTGTGCCACGCAAGAAAACAGTTGGTAAGTATAAAATCAAGACGCATAAAGCAACAGCCAAGCGGTTCCGGTTGACCGGAGCAGGGAAGCTGGTGAGAACAAAAGGCGGAAAAAGCCATTTGCGTCGTAGAACTTCGAAGCGCACTACGCGCCTATTCGAGGAAATGGTGCCGGTAAAGGGCCGCGGTATTATTAAACGCGTCAACCGCCTGGCGCCTTATTTGGAAGATTGATTATAGTTTTTTATATTGCGGCTACTGAGTGCTTGCAACAGAAAGGCAATAACCTTTCGGCGCTCAGGGGTACGCAGGAGAGAATATTATGGCTCGAGTAAAGACTGGCTCATACCGTCGCCAGCATCATAAAAAAGTATTAAAGTTTACAAAAGGGCAGTTTGGCACTCGCCACCGTCTCTTCCGGCGGGCGAATGAAGCCATGCTGAAAAGTATGTGGTATGCCTACCGCGACCGGCGTACCCGCAAACGCGATTTACGCCGTTTATGGATTGCGCGGATTAATGCTGCTGCCCGGCTCAATGGAACTACCTACAGCCGCTTGATGCATGCCATAAAGAAAGCCAATATTGCCCTTAATCGTAAGGTTTTGGCTGATCTGGCTGTTCGGCAGCCTGAAGTTTTTTCTGCGATCATCCAAAAAGCTCAAGCTGGATAATCTTAAGCATTAATGGATAACCTTTTCAGAAATAAAAATCCTCAGGAAGGAATTCTTCCTGAGGTATTTCAATTTAATCATGCAAAACTTTCCCAAGCGATTTGCGTATTTATTAATATGAAAGTTTGATAGGATAACCTAAGCGTATCATCGATTATTTAAAACATTGAACAGAGAATAAGGATTTAGTCAACTTAATTAAGATCAAATAATAATAACGACTTTAGTCATTACTACCCAAAAATCAGCGACTGTAACTCTCACTTTAAGTACTCAAAACAATAATAACCGACCACAATGAATTAAGAACTAAAAACAGGTTGTCGATAGTGTATAATGCCGTAATTCGGAGGTTGAAAGATGGATTCAAAAAGCGATCGTATGATCAGAGCTTCTAAGGGTGGAGGAATTTTTCAAGGATTGACAATACAAATCAAATTAATCCTCAGATTATTAGCTGATCGAAGAGTAAATCCTCTTTTAAAATTACTGCCCATTGGATCAATAATTTATATGTTGGTTCCTGATATTATGATTGGTCCTCTGGACGATGCGGCGATTATCTGGTTAGGGACTTATTTATTCATTGAGCTTTGCCCTCCCGATGTAGTCAAAGAGCACTTGGATGCGATAAAACGCATTTCCACGGGCGAGATCCCCGATCCGCTGCAGGGCAAAAAAGAAGAAGATATTGTGGATGCTGAATTTTGGGAGGAGGATAAGGGTTCGTGAAGTTTTCTTTAATGCTGGTACCTTTATTGGTATTAGTATTTTGCGCCTGCACCGGTATCCAAAGTGATATTTCGCAGCCAATTCTGTTCTCTACGAATACGCAGGGTGTTGTACCCACCAACAAGCCTTCTGATACACCGACATTACCCGCCTCGCCAGTCTTAACGGCTTCAGCAACACCAACACCTTTCCCCGATTATTTTTCGAGATCCTACTCCCTGAGTAATATCGAGTATGTTATCCCATTAACTGTTCGGCATGTGACAGAACAGAGTGCGACACTTTTCTTTGAAATTTCCAAACCATCTGCCGGACTATTGATCGTTCGTTCCATTGATCCGCAGAAACCGCTTCAAAAAGAAATAATCCTCCCCGAAAATCAAACAAGGCATATGATTACACTTGATAATTTATTGCCCGATAATCATTATCAGGTAATCATATTACTTGGAGAAAGAGAATCTGTTTATAAGGAAGCAGTATTTAATGGAAAAGCCTGGGGGGTGGTAAATTTTCATACCGCCTCCAACGAAAAACCAATAAAGGTTGGCGTTCTTGGCGATGCAAGCTTTGGAGATGATGCAACCAAGGATTTGATCGAATTGATGGCTTCGCAAAATTTGGATTTTGTAATAAACACCGGCGATATTGTTTATGAAGTCGACCGCGTTGATTTGATCAATTCTTATGCACTTAAGTTCTTCGAGCCATTCTCTCTCCTGTTGCATCAATACCCGGTATATACTGTGCTGGGAAATCATGATTATGATGCCGCGGTTGAATGGCAGGGAGAACCTTTTTATCATTATGCTTTCCCTGCTTTTGCCGACCAAAACTTCGGTTATCCGGAGTCGCGTATAGGGAATCAATATTATGCATTCGCTTATCAGGATATTCAGTTTTTGATGCTGGATTCACAAGTGTTGTTTGGGGAAGAAGGCCGTGCAGATCAAGAAGCCTGGATGAAGGAGCGCCTGGCAGATACGCGCTATCGTATTACGATACCCATATGCCATGTAGCACCCTTCAGCAGCAGCGCTGTGCACCCTAATGATAGTCTACCAGTGCGATACTCATGGACACCGATATTTGAAGCAGGCAATGTGCCGGTTGTTTTCTCTGGACATTTTCATCATTACGAGCGGCTTTTTGTCAATGGGATCACTTATATCGTAACCGGCGGCGGATCGTCCACTCTGTATGCACAAGGCAGCCAATTGCCAGAAAGCCAGATCTATGCCCGGCGTACTCATTTTGTATTGATGGAAATCTTCGAAGATCAAATAAAAATTCGTGCGATATCAAAAGAGGGGGAGATTATTGATGAGACGAGTATCCGTTTACCTTGATGCCTCAAATATCGACGCACCATAAATTCACCCTCGCTTTTTTTACGAATGACAAAGCGAGGGTGGTGTGAATTTCGGATATATTGAAGGCGTGTAAATTGAAATCAGGATGAATTATCCAGTCTGCAGCTTTGCACCTCCCAGGTAAGCAGCTTTGACATGTTCGTTTTCTTTAAGCTCAGCAGCGGGTCCGTTGATTACAATTTTCCCGGTTTCCAAAATATACCCATGATTGGCTATGGAAAGCGCCTTACGGGCGTTTTGTTCAACCAAGAGGATCGATACTTTCTCTTCTTCGTGAATTTTCCTAATGACTTTGAAAATTTCTTGAACAAGGATTGGTGCCAAACCCAGGGAAGGTTCATCGAGGAGCAAAATTTTTGGTTTGCAAATCAGCCCTCGCCCAATGGCAAGCATTTGTTGTTCTCCGCCAGAAAGCGTGCCTGCCAGTTGTTTGCGGCGTGTTTTCAAGATCGGGAATAATGTGAAAATCCACTCTTTCGTTTCCTGTATTTGGCGGGCGTTTAATTGCTTGCGAACTCCCCAGGCACCTAGGTTTAAATTCTCTTCTACGGATAGGGTTGCAAAAACTTTACGCCCTTCGGGAATGTGCGCCATGCCCAATCCAGCCAGCTTATGAGGGGGGAACTTGCTTAAATCTTCACCCATCAAGCGCACAGAGCCGCTTTTAATGGACATTAATCCAGAGATCACTTTAAGTAAGGTCGTTTTTCCTGCTCCATTAGCACCAAGAACGGCGACGACATCTCCGGATGGGATTTCCAACGAAACACCTTTTAACGCCTCAACAGCGCCATAGGCAACAACCAAGTTTTCGACAGAAAGCAGCGCGTCTATGTTACTCCTCCTTTCCCAGGTAGGCTTCGATAACCTGTGGATTTTGATAAATTTCGCGTGGTAAGCCCTCAGCGATTTTATTGCCCATATCCAACACTGTAACCCAATCTGAGATACCCATCACCACATTCATATCATGTTCGATAAGGAAAAGGGTAAATCCTTCGGCAATCAAAGTCTTCAAGAATTCCATCAGCTCTTCAGTTTCCTTATCGTTTAAACCAGAT
Organism: Chloroflexota bacterium; assembly: GCA_012798185.1. GTDB lineage: Bacteria > Chloroflexota > Anaerolineae > Anaerolineales > UBA4823 > JAAZNS01. The sequence continues at coordinate 11,397 of JAAZNS010000226.1, forward strand.
GATGGTTCATCAAGGATGAGAAGGGTTGGGTCGGTTGCTAGGGCGCGGGCGATTTCCAGCAGCCGCTGTTTGCCATAAGGCAAATTGCGCGCCAGTTCGTTGCGATACTCCCACAAGCCTACCTGATGTAATCGATGAGATGCAATTTCTAATATCCTTCGGTCTTCTGTTTTTTGAGCAGGGGTATGTACGATCGATGACCATACACCGCTGTTTGCATGGCAATGTGGACCAGACATTACGTTTTCAATGCAAGTAAGGGATGGGAACAAACGGATATTTTGAAACGTACGGGCAATGCCTTTCGATATCACTACATGAGGTTTGAGTTTGGTAATATCTTCCCCTTTAAAAATTACTTTTCCGGTTGTTGGATGGTAAATACCGGTGATGACATTGAAGAGCGTGGTTTTTCCCGCGCCATTTGGTCCGATTAGTGAGGTAATCTTGCCTGCATTAATCTTCATATCGAACTGATTGACAGCCACAAGACCGCCGAATTGCATTGTAAGATTTTGGGTTTCTAATACCACACCATTGGACGGAATTTGCGTCTGTGGGGAAGCGGTTTTAACCTGCTCAGAAATGGTTGGAGATGAAGGGTTTACATTCGTTTGCTGTAAAACTTTCTCGATGAATTTATCTTCATCGTGGGGAATTCCTGAAATTCCAAGCCCGCGTAGTCCGATCCCTTCCCTGCGGCGGGGCAGAATACCTGCCGGGCGGAAAATCATCATCACTACCAGCGCAGCGCCAAAGAACAACAGGCGATAACTGGCAAATTGGCGAAAGATTTCGGGGAAGATAACCACGATGGCTGCACCCAATATATTCCCCGGAATTGAACCCAAACCGCCAAGCAATACAATCACAAAAAACAGCACCGAATCCATAAAGGTGTAATGGGCGGGTGAGATGATCATCATTTTCGATGCGTAGATATTTCCGGCTAAACCAGCCAGGGCAGCGCCTATAACAAAAGCAATGAGTTTGTAATAGCGCACGTCGATTCCATTGGCTTCAGCTGCAATCTCATCCTCACGGATGAAATTCCAAGCCCGCCCAACACGCGATTTTTGCAGATTAACCAAACCCAGGATGACCAGACCAACTAAAATCCATACATAATAATAAAATTGGATTGGACTCTGCAATTTGAATAATCCAAAATCGGGGTTGCCGATGCCGGTGATGCCGTTGGCGCCGTTGGTCAAACCGAAGGGATTATTCAATGCTGCAATGCGGATGATTTCCCCGATACCGATCGTGACAATACACAGGTAATCACCCCTCAGGTGAATAATGGGCGAGGTAACAAGATAAGCAAATGCCCCAGCAGTTATGGCACTCAACGGAAACAGGATGATAATGGGAATTTTCAATTGTACATATAGTATGCCTGTTGTGTAGGCGCCGATGGCATAAAACGCTGCATGTCCCAGGTCAAATAGCCCTACTTCACCCAAAACAATATTGAGACTAAGCCCCAGCAGTACATAAATACCAACGAAAAAGCCTACATCAATCCAATAATTATTTACGATACGCAGAAAAGGATACAAAATTACCAGGAGGATCGTTAATCCTAGCCATATTATCGAGCTGCGGCCAGAGGGCGCGCTGCCCGTCTTTTGTGATTTTAGAATACGTTGGGAAAGTTTCTGGGTGATGTTGCTCATGCTTTACACTTTCTCCGCCACTTTTTCTCCAATTAGCCCGGTTGGACGGACGATCAGGATGATGATCAAGATCACGAAAACGAAGACGTTTTTCCATTGTCCGGAAACAAATCCTTCGAAGAGTGCTTCAAGGATACCTAGCAGAATGCCGCCTATCATTGCCCCCGGAATATTACCAATGCCTCCCATAATTGTGGCGGTGAAGGCTTTTAAGCCATATCCCCAACCCATTGTAAAAATTATGCGGCTGTAATTTAATCCAGCGAAGACGCCCGCCAGAGCGCCCAGAGCTGGTCCAACCGAGAAAACAAAGAGGATGATGGTACGGAAATTGATTCCCATTAAAGTGGCAGTATCCCGATCCAGGGCAGTTGCTCTTACTGCTGATCCAAATAATGTTTTTTCCACAATATAATAGATCAATGCCATTAGCCCCCAGCAAATACCGATGGTAACAAGTTTAATATATGTGATATGTACATCACCAAATAATAACAAGCTGCCGGTAGGAATGCTGGTCTGCGGATACGCTTGAAAGCGTGGGCTCCAAATAGCCATGATGCCGTTGGAAATGAAGATCGAAGCGCCCAGGGCAGAAACAACCAGGGGCAAGCGTCCGGCTTTATAAACCGGGCGGTAAGCCACTCGTTCGGTAATAAGCCCGCCAATACCTAATCCCACCATAGCTCCTACGATAGCAACAACAATTCCCCCCCAGATGCCAAATGTTCTGGTTACCCATCCGGAACCGAATACCAGGATAGCATAACCGAGGTAACTGCCCAGGGTGAAAAAGTCGCCGTGGGCGAAGTTGATGAGTTTCATAACCCCATAGACCATGGAATATCCCATAGCCACTAATGCGTAAAATGATCCAATGGTCAAGCCATTGGTAAGCTGCTCAAGGAGCAATTGCATAGAAAGCCTCCTAGTTCAAGGGTGGAGTCAGAAATCCCAGGAATTCTCTCCTCCCCCAATTCTAATAATTGTGAATTGGGAGAGGAGGAGAAGAGCTGTAAATTACATCAGATTTTTGACGACCTATTTGGGGTAAAGTTCCAATTTGCCTTCGTCGTTATAGATATATGCATAGTATGGAATATCCTTGCGGTCGCCGCGGTCGGTGAACATAAGTGGTCCAGTGATGCCCTTTGCATCGGTCATGGACCTCATCGCCTGGGCAACTGCATCTGGGTCAGTGCTGCCGGCTTTGCCAATAGCTGCTACCAGGGCATTGAGTGCGTCGGCTGCGTAAACAGCCCAGATCGAGCCTGGTAATTCATTGTATTTCGCTTTATATGCGTCCATGAACTCAATTGATTCGGGGTAATCCAGGAATTGCGGCATTGGCTCATTGAGATGGATTGAACCTTTGATAACATCCACACCAGCGATTTTCTCGAATTCGGGGGTTGGTACCGAGTTGTTGCCGACGAA
>JAAZNS010000227.1 GCA_012798185.1 Chloroflexota bacterium
CCGTCGTACGCGAAACACACTGGCATTGACTCCTAAAATATATCGTCCTTCGTTCAGCAAATCTGTCGGAATTGTACAGCGGCTGATGTAGCGGCCGGCGGGTCGTACGCTATAACGTTCATACTGGGAATGGTCATCCGTATCGAAAGAGGTAAAGATATGCTCGCCGTGGGTATTAAGCAGGTAAATACCTACCCTCAAATCATTGATCGGGGTATTTATCTCATATTCAAAATCGATCGTTGCTGGTTCGGTAGAGCGGATGGTGTCTACCACCTTACCCTGCGGGTTTCGCACGCGTAAAGCAACCGGCATGAACGGTCCTCCACCTGCCGAAATTTCATCTGCCTGCCAAATGCGTTCTCCAGTTTGAGCAAAACCCGATGAGAGATAATAATCCACTGCCTGGGATGAAGGCGCTCGTAAGATCAGTTTACCCTTCTCTAAAATGATGGTTTCTCTAGTGAGCCGTTGTATCGCCGACATATTATGAGAGACGAATAACACCGTACGTCCTTCCTGGGCAACATCACTCATTTTACCCAGGCATTTGCGCTGAAACTCCGCATCGCCCACCGCTAACACTTCATCGACTACCAGGATTTCGGGTTCCATATGTGCTGCGACGGCAAACGCCAGTCGTAAATACATACCGCTCGAATAACGCTTAACGGGAGTATCAATAAACTTTTCAACGCCAGAAAAATCCACAATCTCATCGAATTTGGCTTCGATCTCGTTGCGTTTCATGCCTAGAATGGCGCCATTCAGGAAAATATTCTCCCTTCCGGTTAATTCTGGATGAAAACCTGTACCGACTTCTAATAACGAACCTACCCTGCCATGAATTTCAGCATAGCCTTCCGTTGGCTCGGTGACCCTGGAAAGTATTTTCAACAAGGTGCTCTTACCAGCGCCATTGCGCCCAATGACCCCCAGTACCTCGCCCTGCCGAACTTCAAACGAAACGTCTCTCAATGCCCAAATGGTTTCCACCGTTGAAGTATAGCCATGGCGCAGCATGCGCACCGGCCATTTCACAGCATCCATAATCGTATCGCGCAGGGTGGGGTAGCTATCGACCTGCGTACCGATACGGTATTCCTTGCTTAAATTTTCAACACGTATTGCAATTTCTGTCATTAATTCACTCAGTGTTATGCGTATCGAGAGTCAAGAATAGATAATCAATATTTAGGAATCGGATAAAGGATTTTGAATAATATCTATTCTCATATGCCGATTCAAGATTTTTCCACTTCCATTCTAGGTTCTTCTAGATCATATCCGCAAAAGTGCGCTCCATTCGGCGGAAATAAAGGGCGCCAGTGATTAAAAGCGTCAACGAAATCGCCGTCGAGATCGCCAATACATTCCATTGCATGGTTTGAGTGCCAAGCAGCGCCCAGCGGAAGCCTTCCACCACGCCGACCATGGGATTGAGAGCATAGATCATCTGCCACCGGGCAGGAATTTCCCTGGCGGCATATGCCACAGGTGTAACCAGCAGCCAGATTTGGGTCAAAAACGGTAGTATATAATTAACATCCCGATAGAGTACATTTAGGGCAGAAAGCCATAAACCAAAACCCAACGCGGTGATAATCGCCAGCAGCAGGAAAAAGGGCAGAGTCCACACTGAAGTGGTTGGCATAACTTTGTAATACACCATCATGAGCAGCAAAATCACCAGCTGGATTAAAAAATCTACCACACCGCCCAGTACCGAGGAAAGCGGGATGATCAGGCGGGGAAAATAAATTTTAGTAATCATGCTGCGATTGGCAAGCATAGAGCGCCCGGCATCGGTGAGCGCTTTACTGAACAAACCCCAAGGCAGCAGCGCAGTAAAAGTGAAGATTGGGCGGGGAATGCCGCCCGTGGACAATTTTGCCAGATTTCCAAAAATTACGGTGAGCACCAGCATGTTTAACAGCGGCTGCAAGATTGCCCAAGCTGCCCCCAACACAGTTTGTTTATAGCGCACCTTGATATCCCGCCAGGTGAGGAAATAAATCAACTCACGAAATATCCATAAGTCGCGTAAATTTAGCGCAGCCCATCCGCGTGAAGGGCGTAAAACAATTACTTCTTTAGGTAAACGAGACGTGATTGCGGATTCTGCCATGATATCTTTACATCTTCCGGTTCTGCCGGTACCAATCAATCGTCCGGCGCAAGCCTTCTTCAAAGGGCATCTTCGCCTGAAAACCAAAGTATTCTTTTGCCCGGCTCACATCCAGAGCGCGGCGCGGCTGCCCGTTCGGTTTACTCGTATCCCAAACCAACCTGCCATTATACCCGGTGAGGCGGGTGATCATCTCTGCTAAATCCTTAATGCTGATCTCCATGCCTGACCCCAGGTTGAAAGGCTCTCTCCCGTTATAGCGCTCAGTTGCCATAACGATACCTTCTGCAGCATCTTCCACATACAAAAATTCGCGCGTAGGGGAACCATCGCCCCATAACACCACCTGCTCTTCTCCACATTCTTGCGCCTCGATACACTTACGGATCATTGCCGGGATTACATGGGACGTTTCCAAATTAAAATTATCCCGCGGCCCATAAAGATTTACCGGCAGCATATAGATAGCGTTGAAATTGTATTGGTCGCGGTAAGCCTGCGCCTGCACCAACAACATCTTTTTTGCCAATCCATAGGGCGCGTTTGTTTCTTCCGGATATCCATTCCATAAATTCTCTTCCCTGAAAGGTACAGGCGTATACTTGGGATAAGCGCAGATACTGCCAATGGCAACAAATTTCTCCACCCCACGCTTCCAGGCTTCATGCATCAATTGCACACCCATCATCAGATTGATGTAAAAAAAGTCAGCCGGGCGGGCTCGGTTGGCACCGATGCCCCCTGCCAGCGCTGCTAAATGGATGACAATATCCGGCTGGGCAGTATCATACATGCGCTGAATATCTTCAGGTTTAACAAGGTCATATTCCTCAATCAATGGAACATAAATTTGCTCAGCGCCATGCTGGTGCAATTTCTCGATCACGAACGACCCCAAAAAACCAGCTCCCCCAGTGACACAAACACGACGGTTTCTCCAGAAATCAGGAGCGTAATTGATCATGAACCTCTCCTTCCATTTGTTTTTCCGGCATCACCAAGCGCACTTTTGTGCCCGATATTTCCAATATTGGGATATCACCGTCATCGGCGATGGTGATCCGCTGTTCAAGGCAGGAAAGCCGGCAAATATCGGCTATATCGCCATCCCCTTTCAACCTCACCTGGTTGAACCCGGCTTTATTGACATCGATCAACAACTCGCGCACATGCGCACGCGTTCGGCGGTAAAGACGCATGGATTGATCGATATAATTGATCGTCAATCGAGCTCGGAAGGCAATACCCTCCGGCGTGATAATATAACGTAATTTCCTGCGCTGGGCTCGCTTTACTTTAACATAACCTTTGGCGATAAAACGCTTAATATGCCAGTTCACAGTGCCCACTGCAACACCCAATTGAGCAGCTAAAGAGGCTTGTGAAACATCGGGATCGCTTTCGATGCTTTCCAGCAATGTCATTTCGCGGATTGGATCGGGTTGAATTTCCATAAACCATGTTCCTATAATTCAGTGACTGAATTATAACCTTAGATTAGATAGGGTCAAGGGCTGGATTCTTCTGGGTTACAATGTTGAATATCCAAAATCACCCGGAATTCTTTCTCGATATCAATATCAACAATTTTCTCTATCGGCTCAATACAATTGTTTGCAAGATTTTCTTTTTCACGCGATGAAAGTTTTCGACGCCATATATTGTCAAAATAAATGTATTGGTAACCCATTTTGGCTGCCTTGACCGGGTCGAGATTAGAAATC
>JAAZNS010000228.1 GCA_012798185.1 Chloroflexota bacterium
CCTCCATGTGGTGTATTTCTATTTCCATGATCGCCCGTACTTGCGCTGGATCGACGCCGTCCACCACCATCATGACGCCTTTCCGTAAAAATTCATTGGGGATTTTTTTGCTTTCTTCTTCCAAAGCCAAAAGACCTTCTCGGCGGGCTTTATCTGCCAATTTTGAGAGAATCTCGATTGTTTCGGCGGGCGATCCTTTTTCTTTATTGCCCATTATGGCTAACATCAACCATTTGGGAATTAACCCCAAAGATTTCATGGGGTATGAAATAATCGTTGCTAACAAAGCGCCGCCAACGGTTAATAATATGGCTTGAGGCTGAGCAAATAATTCTGCCGGTGAACCGCCATCAATGATCATCACTACAAAGACGATTGCCAAACCGCCAACAAGTCCAATGATGGTCGCTAAATCCATTTATCAATCTCCACAAGAAATTTCTAATTGCGGGTTATGCACAAGACGCTGATAGGTAATGATTTTATTGATCACTTCCTGCGGTTTTTCTTTGATCACGATTTTTACATTATTCGTAAGCGTGATTACAGTATCGGGTGTACCTTCAACAGATTGTATTAAATCGGCATTCAGATATAAAACTGAACCGTTGAAGCGGGTAATACTGATCATGAACGAATAATCCTGTAGTGCATTAGGCAATTAAAAATAAATAGTTGATCTCTCACCGGTTAGAATTTAACACAGAGGTATTTAGAAGTGCATAAATTGGGTGTGAAGGGTTGGTAAAGAATTCCTAAATAAGATGATTCACTCAAGAGATAGGCAAAATGACGGTAAATTTTGTCCCAACATCAATCTGGCTGTCCACCAGGATATGTCCCCCATGTTGTTTTATTACACGGTGACAGAGGGACAGCCCTAAACCAGTACCTCTTCCAGGAGCCTTAGTAGTATAGAAGGGTTCGAAAATTCTATTCAGCCGTTCAGCGGGAATGCCTTTCCCGTTATCTGAAACCACAACGCGGATTTCATTTCCATTCAAAGCACTCGATACACGGATTTCACTTGATGTACTTTCCAAAGCATCCATAGCGTTGGTGAGCAGGTTTAACCACACGCCTTGCAAGTGATCGGGGCTTCCGGTGATGGGGGGTAAATTATCGGCGGGTTCAAATATTAAATTTATCGAGCGCGAGATAAATTCATGATGTAAAAGGGAGAATGCATTACGGATAGTTTCGTTAATATCGGTGGGCTCAAAGACATATTGTTCTTTGCGCGCCAAATCGAGCAAATTGCGTACGACCTGAGCAGCGCGGTAACCGGCTTTGGCAATTAAATCGACCAGTTCCCGTTTATCATCTTCGGGTTCGATTTCTCTTTGCAGCAGCTGTGTGTTGGCAATGATTGCGGTTAATGGGTTATTGATCTCATGCGCCAACCCGGCTGCCAATTGCCCCACTGCAGCCAGTTTCTCGGATTGTGCAATGGCAGCCTCCAGCCGGCGTTTTTCGGTTACATCTTCTTCCAGCAATATGGCTTGCAAGACCTGGTTGGCGTCATCGTAAATAGGGTAAGTGCTGATCTCCCATTCCTCCGGCTCGCCTTCCGATTGCCATTGTCGTTTTGTCCGATTGGTGTTTTTTCCGCCAAACAGCGATTCGATAACTTTACAATCGGGGCATATATTTTCTCTTTGGTATAAGGCTTCGTAGCATCTGCGCCCAACTAACACATTGGGGAGTTGATTTTGCCTGAAAGCACGGTCTTTGTTAACTGCCACCAGGTTATATTTGCGGTCGATGATATATATCGACGTGGGAATACTATCGAAAAGGGCTCGCAGGATATTTCGGGAGCGAAGGAGCTGCCAGTGGTTGACTTCCAGATCGGCGTTGACTACTTTAAGATTTTGCACCTGGCGCATCATGGATATATTATAAGAAATTGCGCCAGATAACCCTACTAATAAATCCAGATCCGCTGGTTTGTATTTTCCTGATCTTTTGTTGAAAACTGCCAAAACCCCCAGTCTCTGATCTTGATGAATTAATGGGGCGTAAAGTATCGAATGGATGGGAAAATCGTTCATATTCAACCAAAAAAGCGGCTTACCCTTTGGAGGAATATTTTTTAAACATGGCTCACCATGGCTTAGACATTCCTTTACCATATCATTTTCAAGGTTCAATTCCGAAATATCTGCCCAGGATGATTTTTGATTCCATTCTTTTTTTACTACCTGCTCACTATTATTATCTTTTATTGTAATGAATGCACCGCCCTCGCTATCGAAAATTCTGCAAACCTGTTCAATCAGCCATTCTTGATTTTCTTTTAATTCGATATTTTCCCGGCTAATTTTTAAAAGCAATTCCGTCACCGAATTGATTGCTTCGGGGGGGACTGCATCACGTTGATGGTTATTTTGTTTTTTTTCTGCTATTTTTTTGGAGGGCATCCAATTATCCTGAATACCACGCTGTTTTCACAAAGAAGCTCGATATTATTCTGCTTCCGGATTGATCGTATAACCATAACCTGGAACAGTGCGAATAAAATTAGGCACCGCCGGGTCGATTTCAATCCGTTCCCGCAGGTTTTTTATGTGTACGCGTACTAAATCGGGGCTGCCTGCATCGGAAGGATAATTCCAAACCTCGTCCAACAAACGGGCAGGCGAAAATATTTGACCAGCGTGACTCATGAGGTGATATAGTAGGTCGAATTGAACAGGGGTAAGACGCATTTTCCCTTTATGGGGGGTATATAACTCATAAGACCTGGTATCTAACACATATTCTCCAACGATCAGGCAATAATCTGCTTCGACGGTTTTTGTTTCTTGAGATATCTTGCTGAGGATATTTTGCACGCTTGGAGGAAGAGAAGGATTGATTACAGGTGCTTGTTCTTGGGGTACTGCTGTTTTTGCCTGATTTTTTGTGCGGCGTAATATGGCACGCACCCGCAAGATCAATTCATCGATATTAAAAGGTTTACTTAAATAGTCGTCGCCTCCGGCGTTGAAACCGGCAATTTTATCTTCATCTTTAATTTTTGCAGTCAGAAAGAGAATGGGAATATTTTTTAATAAGGGGTCAGCGCGCATTTCGCGGCATACTGTATAGCCATCCATTCCCGGCATAACTACATCCAGTATAACAATGTCTGGCAATTGTTTTCGGGCAGTTTTTAATCCCTCCACGCCGCTATTGACTGTGGTGATTTTAAATTCATTGCCGCGTAAACTGCGTTCGATAGTGCGGGCTACAATTTCATCATCTTCAATCACCAGAACATTTACGGTATTCATTAATCACCTCCATGAATCCAGGGAAAAAAGGAAATTCACGCTTAGTGTATCTCCAAAAAAATCACATATCTGTATTGGATAGGTCGGATGGGGAAAATTCTTTTCAATGTCGTATATTGTCATCGCTTACTATGATTATTTTTTTGTAGGTATATTTCGTTTTACACTATTAAGTTATGTTTAAATAATATTTAAGATCGTGTGCATAATAAAACGGCGGATGTGAATTCTCCATAAATTTTACGTAAAGAATTTGATTTTTTGTCCAACAAAGTTGTAAGCTTACAAATTGTATATAATCAATTCTTAACGATTTGCGGGTGGTAAAATTTCCTGCTGAGGTGCAACCTGCCAAGGACCAATAAGAATTAAATAATTATTTAAGGGGCGGCGTATTAAACGCATTTTGGTAATACTTTGGTGTCTCATGAACTGGCAAGTACAAAGCAAGATTTGGGAAAAATTAAATAAACCGATTGGGATTACCGCCTTACTAAGCGGTATCATAACTTTGATCATCATCAGGCAGCTTCCTATTATTAATGAAGTGCGTCGTCAGATAATATTATTAATGATTATTGTGGCTGCTTACGCCCTGTTGAATTTTTACTGGCTGCTGCCACGTTACAGCCATATTTCCTGGTTGAATTATTTATTAACTGCTATCAATGTGTTGTTTGTTGCCTGGGCATACTATTTATTCAGTCCGTATGGTTTGAATTTGGATATCATTTGGGTGGTGGTTGTGATGATGGCTGGCATTATGCACAACTGGATTTTGGCATCATTTTCGGTCGTGTTATCCAGTCTGGCTTATATGGCGGTCATTTATCTGCAAATTGGATTCAACCTTGGCTTTTTCATTCAATCTGGCATCCATACCATTGTTTTCTCAATTTCGGGATATTTAGCCAGCTCATTAGCTGATATAGTACGCCAACAAATCAAAGACGCCAACCAGCGCAATCAAAGCCTGAGTTTTCTCTTACAAATAAGCCAAACAATAACTGCCACCTTAGATTTGGAAAAATCCTTGCCATCTTTGGCAGAGCAAATTGCCCGGGGAATACCGGTAACTTTCTGCCGCATCAGCCTTTTGGAAAAAGATCAAAAAACACTAAAGATTTACGGGGTGTATCCTTTACGTACATTAACTGGCTGGGAATCCAGATTACTACAGACATTTTCTTTAGACCAATTATATTGGCATAGTCAGGTGATAGCATCAGGGCAGCCTACTGTGCTCCGGCAGGATGATGTTCTCACCGCCATCGATGATTTTGAATTAAAAGCCCTATTTTTC
>JAAZNS010000229.1 GCA_012798185.1 Chloroflexota bacterium
AATCCTATTTTATTGATCTGCTACAAGAAAGGGTTGATGTTAGAAACGAACCGGATATTGTAACAGAAGGGGGTAGGTCATATACCTCTCATATGATCACACAATGTGTCGATCCAAAAATCTCGGCATTAAACCCGAAAAATTTACTTGTGATGGCAACTGGCATCATCGCTGGTAGCAGAGCTTCCAGTTCAAATCGATTATCGATTGGTAGTAAAAGCCCTTTGACTGGTGGAATAAAAGAAAGTAATATCGGTGGAACCCCAGGATACGCATTATCTCGTTTGGGAATTCGCAGCCTTGTTTTTACAGGCAAATCATCCAGGGGTTGGCAAATTATCCTTGTTGGCGCAGAGGGGGTCTCGATAATCGATGGGAATAATTACGCTGGATTGGGTATTTATCCAACTGTAGAACAACTGCGTGATCGTTTTGGTAAAAATGTTGCCATTCTGGCAATTGGACAGGCAGGAGAACTACAATTAAAAGCAGCTTTAATCGGCGGAACGGATGTGGATGGTGTTCCCTCCCGCCAAGCTGGTAGAGGGGGCATGGGGGCGGTTATGGGTTCGAAAGGTATAAAGGCAATTGTCATCGATCCGACGGGACAAAACAAATTTGAGCCGTTTGATGTAGGAATGTTGAATGAAGCAACGCGGCGATTTGTAAAAGGTTTACAAGATAACCCTTCTACTGGGCAATCTCTACCAAAATATGGAACAGCAGGACTGGTAAAAACGATCAATGCATTAGGAGGTTTACCGACGCGGAATTATTCCTCAGGGAATTTCGAAAATGTCGATATGATTTCCGGCGACGCGTTATATAACTTGATTATTGAACGCAATGGTAAACCCACCCATCCCTGTATGCCTGGGTGCGTGATTAGGTGTTCCAATGTGCTGCCTGGTAAAAATGGTATGGAGTTGACCAGCGGATTTGAATATGAAACCCTGGCTTTGTTGGGATCCAATTGCGGAATTGGCGATTTGGATAAAATCGGCGAATTGAATTTTATATGCGACGACATTGGTTTAGATAGCATGGAAACCGGGGTGGCAATGGGGGTGGCAATGGAAGGTGGCGAGTTGAAATTCGGTGAAGCAGATAAAGCAATTGAAATATTACGTGAAATCCCAACAAAAGATGGGATTGGGCGCATTATTGGGAATGGTGCAGTGAACACTGGAAAGGCATTCAGAGTTAACCGTATCCCTGCTGTGCGAGGACAGGCAATGTCTGCTTATGATCCTCGAGTATTTAAAGGAATTGGTGTAACTTACGCCACCTCGCCAATGGGAGCTGACCATACCGCTGGTAATGCACTACCCGGCAGTAAATTACCGGATGGCAGGCAACCCAATCATAGTCTACCTGATGATCAAGTGGAATTATCTGCATATTTACAAAAATTGGCAGTTGTATTCGATACATTAGGATTATGCTGGTTCACGCGCAATCCAATTCTTGCTGATAATCGATTATTAACTGATTTATTGACTGCGCTTAATGGCGGAGCTTGGTCACTCGAAGCATTACTCGAAAAAGGTAAACAAACGATTCTAGAAGAAGAAACGTTCAATAAACGGGCTGGGGTTAATCCTGAAAACGATGTACCTGCTTTCTTCCGATTAGAACCTATCGGTCCAAATCACCTGGTGTTTGATGTTGACGTGAGTGATCTCCAAAAAATCAGAGATTTATAAAAACATACGAGAAATGAAAAATGTCTTCACTTGAAATCGAATTCGCCAATTTAAAATTCGTAAATCCATTTTTATTGGCTTCAGCGCCACCCACGCGCAATGCGGAGATGTTGGCGCGCGCTTTTGAGCAAGGATGGGCTGGCGCTGTAATTAAAACAATCCCTTCTGAAAGTCTAATGCAAAGAGGATTGACTCATGAACCAAAACCCGTTATGGCTGGGTATTACCGCGGCAGCAAGCGGCTCGGTATGGGGAATATTTCCATCACCGGGGATTGGCGAATCGAAGAATGGGCAAAGGCTTTACCTTCCCTCAGGGCGGAATTTCCCGATCGGATTGTATTGGGGAGCTTTGGCGCAGAAACAATCCGGGAAGATTGGCAGCGAATGGCAAAGCAGTTAGAAGATGCTGGTGTAGATGGAATTGAGTTAGATCTTTCATGTACCCATGCAACTTTAGGGAAAGAAATTCCCTTGATAATAGGAGAAAATCCTCAATTGATTGCCGAGGTTGTAAGCTGGGTTACGGATGCAGTTAAAATACCAGTCATTCCCAAATTGCCAGCTACGGTTTATGATTGGAAAGGGGTATTAGAAGCGTGTAAAGAAGCCCGTGCTAAAGGCGTTGCTTCAATAAATACACTATCTGCATTTATGGGGTTTGATATTGAATCCATGAATCCTTTGTTGAATGTAAATGGATTGAGCGCATATTGTGGTTATTCTGGACCAGCTATTAAACCCATTGCATTAAGGGTTGTATCTCAAATATATAAAACAGGAATATTACCCGTATCCGGAATTGGCGGTATATCCAATTGGCAAGATGCAATAGAATTTATTCTTTTAGGGGCTAAGACAATTCAGGTATGTACAGCTGTAATGTGGAATGGTTACGGCATCGTTCAAAAAATGCTTCGGGGTTTGCTAGACTATATGGATAAACGAAATATCCTTTGTCTGAATGAAATTGTAGGTTTTGGAGACAAATATGTTCGTGAGTCTGTTTTTGAGTTGAAACCCGATGCAAATTTGAGAGCAATTGTGAATGAAAAATGTTCGGGTTGTAGAAAATGTGTCATAGCTTGCTGTGACGGTGCTTATCAAGCGATCACTATGGATGACAATAAAAAAGCGATAATCGATAAAAATAGATGCACTGGTTGTGGATTATGCGTTCAAGTTTGTCCTTCAAATGCAATAACAATGGAAAGTACATTTTAGGTAGAGAATATCGATGGATAAATTTATGCAATATGCTCTTGAAGAAGCGCATAAGAGTTTTCAGGAAGGCGGAATACCGATAGGGGCAGTTCTTGTGCGCAATGGTGTTGTTTTAGGACGTGGACATAACCGCCGCGTTCAAGAAAACAGTCCGATCTTTCATGCAGAAATCGTTTGTATTCACAACGCTGGGCGAATAAAGACTTATGAAAACACGATTATGTATTCCACAATGATGCCTTGTTATTTTTGTGGCGGTGCCATTATTCAATTTGGCATCCCAATGGTAGTTAGCGGTGAGACTTTTCATGGTAGTGGTTCAAGAGATTTGTTGCGTTCATTCGGTGTAACCATAGAAGAATATGATTTTAAGGAATGTATTTCATTAATGAACTCATTTATTGCTAAATTCCCTGAGATTTGGCAAGAAGATTGTGGTGTTCGATAGAAAATTTATATATATTGCTATCTGGAGGAATATGGAGATGAAGGGATATTGGTCCAAATTACTGCGAATAGATTTGACAACGGAAAAAATCACAAACGAAAATATTCCTCAATCTTATTTTGAAGATTATATCGGCGGTAGTTGTTTAGGGATCCGTCTGATTTATGACGAGATGGATCCCAGTATCGATCCATTTTCTCCTGAAGCATTGCTTTTATTTGTAACGGGTCCGGTCACTGCCTCTCCGTTGGGAACCGCAGGTAGATTTCAAGTTGTTTTCAAATCGCCACAAACCGGGATTTTATGTGATTCAAGTTCCGGTGGTTTTTGGGGAACGGAATTAAAAAATGCTGGCTATGATGTCCTTTTGATAAAAGGCAAAGCCAATCATCCGGTATATATTTCCATTTTTGATGATGTTGTACAAATCAGATCAGCAGAACATTTAATGGGGTTGACGACTTTTGAAACCAGGGACCACTTGATAGAAGAAAATCGTAATTTAAAAGCTCGTGTATTATGTATCGGACCAGCAGGTGAGAATCTTACATTGTATTCAAACTTGATGAATGACGAAGCACGAATGGTGGGGCGGGGAGGCCCGGGAGGGGTGATGGGGAGTAAAAATTTAAAGGCAATCGTTGTTCGAGGTACTCGAAAAGTTGAATTATTCGGTGAGGAGGAGTTCAAGAAATTTGCTATTCATTTAAATAAGCTCAGTGCAACTGCTCCGGGAATTGATAACCTGCGCAAATATGGCACAGCAGAAGTAATGGATAATGCCTGGCCAACCAGTGATATTCCGGTTAAAAATTGGTCTGTGGGATCGTACGAAGAATTAACCTTACCATTGGGCGGAAAGCTGATGAAAGCTACCATGTTGAAACATCATGTGGGTTGTTATCATTGCACAATTGGTTGTTCGCGCTGGGTACAAATACGGGAAGGTAAATATCAAATGGATGCACCTGGTCCGGAGTATGAAACCCTTGGCGCGATGGGTACTTTGTGTATGATCAACGATTTGGAGGCAGTAAGTTATGCGGCTCATCTTTGTAATGCCTATGGCCTTGACACGATATCCTACGGATCAAGCATTGCATTTGCAATGGAATGTTATGAAAAACGATTATTGACTGATCAGGAAACGGAGGGAATTCGGATGACATGGGGGAATAAAGATGTATTAGTAGATCTGGTGAAACAGGTAGCTTACAAAGAGGGATTTGGAAAATTCGTTGGGTTGGGTGTCAAACGTATGTCTGAAATTATCAAGAAGGATTCGGATAAGTTTGCAGTGCACGTGAAAGGCATGGAGGTACCGATGCATGACCCGCGAGCATATTTTTCCTGGGCATCAAATTATGCTACCAGCCCGCGTGGCGCCTGTCATCTACACGGTATGTCTGCAATATATGAGAATTCAAATGATCCCATTCCGGATTGGGATTTAAAAGGATATTATCCTCGTCATAGTAATGAAACAAAGGGAAAGATAACTCGTCTGGCTCAAAATTGGTCTCACATTATCGATTCAATGGTTGTTTGTTATTTTGCTAGTTTTCAGATGACACCTTCGGACTTGGTAAATTTAATAAACTTGGCAACCGGCATGAATCTTTCTGTAATGAAGCTTTGTGAAATTGGCGATCGAATAAATGCTTTACATCGGGTATTTAACTATCGTTGTGGTACCAGAGCTATTGACGACAATTTACCAGAACGTTTGTTAACACCTCTTGAAAGTGGAGGGGCTGCAAATCAAGTTCCAGATTTGGATTATCAATTGAAAGAGTATTATGAAATCAGAGGGTGGGAAAAAGATGGTAAACCTAGTAAGTCGAGTTTACAAAAATTAGGACTCGACGATGTAATTAATGATTTGTACTCCAGATGATAATCAAAATCAGGTTCTTTGGTTATTTTGAAGAATATTTAGGTACTGGGATTAACGAATTAGAAGTGCCCTTTGGATGCACTTTGGGTAATTTGTTTTATTTACTGGCAGATATTTGGTCAGATAAATTTGTGAAAATTTGGGATTACGATAAAAAGATTTTCATTACACCATTTATCGTTATGGTAGATGGACACGATATTCATGATTTGGATTATTTACTAACTGAGGGAAGTTTAGTCACCCTAATTCCACCGATCGTGGGAGGATAAGAAAACACACAAAGGATATATATGACATCGAATTTCATCGTATTAGCCATCGTGATTATCTATTTAACTGGAACAACATTAATTGGTTTATGGCAAAGCCGAAGAGTATCAAAAGCTAACGATTTTACGAATTCTAAACTATCCATCTGGAGTGCTGGCAC
>JAAZNS010000022.1 GCA_012798185.1 Chloroflexota bacterium
GGGTACAGGGATTGTGCGCGATCTGGCGTTGAGAGGATTTAAATCAGTCTTGGTCGACAAAGCCGATTTTGCACAAGGAACCACTGGTAGATATCATGGCTTATTGCATAGCGGTGGTCGTTACGCCGTGAAAGATCCTTCAGCTGCCAAAGAGTGCATCGAAGAAAACCGCATATTGCGTCGTATTATGCCCCATTGCATCGAAGATACTGGTGGATTTTTTGTCCTCACTCCTGAAGATGATCCCTACTTTTCCGAATTGTTTGTACAAGGATGTCAAACTGCTGGGATTCCCGTTGAGGAAATTCCAATTTCTTTAATGCTAAAAGAAGAGCCTTTACTCAATCCTCAAATTAAACGCTGTTTTCGAGTTCCCGATGGATCTGCGGACTCTTTCTTAGCTGCTCATCTCAATGTTGAATCTGCCAAACAATATGGTGCGTTAATATTGAATTACCATAAAGTAGTTTCATTGTTGAAGGTTGGAGATAATATTAAAGGAGTGAATTGCATCAATGTAGCGAATGGAGAAGAAATTAGTATTGAAGCAAATGTAGTGATCAACGCCTCTGGCGCTTGGGCAGGTGAAATCGCTGCAATGGCGGGTTGTGTAGTACAAATTTTACCCGGTAAGGGCACTATGGTTGCAGTTAATCATCGTATTGTTAATACCGTCATCAATCGTTGTAAAAAACCTTCCGATGGCGATATCCTCGTTCCTGCCCATACTGTTTCTGTTATTGGAACCACTGATATAAAGGTTACCAATCCAGATCGTTTTCCAATTGAGCCATGGGAAATTAAATTATTACTAGAAGAAGGGGAAAAAATCATTCCCGGCTTCCAATCAATGCGTATGTTACGCGCCTGGGCTGGTGTACGTCCTTTATATCAGGAAATACAAGAAGGGGGAAATCGAGATGTTACTCGAGCTTTTGCATTGATTAATCATCAAGAACGTGACGGTGTTCTCGGTTTTATTACTATTACCAGCGGAAAATGGACAACTTACCGAAAAATGGCTGAAGCAACCGTCGACCTTGTGTGTTCTCAGCTAGGTGTCACTCGCCCATGTAAGACTCACCTTGAGCCTTTACCCAGTCCGCATGAATATAAATATCATCAATTGGGCTCGCGATTGGCAAATATCGAGAAATCTACATCGTATGGAAAAATTATATGCGAATGTGAATTAGCCACCCAAAATGATGTGGTCGATGCCATTGAAAAGGGTCAAGCCAAAACGTTGGATGATATTCGTCGTGATACTCGTCTTGGAATGGGACCTTGCCAGGCGGGTTTTTGTACCCTACGAGCCGCGGGAATCCTACATCAATTGCGTCATCCTAAAGTCGAGCAGACAAATTCTGCAATTCATGATTTTTTGCAAGAACGTTGGAAAGGATTGCTTCCGATTCTATGGGGTCAACAGCTCCGCCAGGAAAGGTTTAATGAACTCATTTATAGAAGTTTATTAAATGCAGAATCCCTGCCCGGAATACAGAAAACTAATTTCACCCCTGAATTATATGAAAAACCAATTGTTTCAGCTTCCACGATCGAAGGACAAGAATCCAAAAAAATAAATAAAACTTTGGTTCATAATAATCATTCAATATCTTCTTCCTGTGCTCAAGCCGATGCTCTGATCATAGGGGCGGGTTTTTCTGGGTTAATGACCGGCTTGCAGCTTTCGAAAGCAGGATTAAAGTCTCATGTCATCACCAAAGGTTGGGGGTCTACACATTGGCATAGCGGTTGTGTAGATATCCTGGGTTACGAACCTTTTGGATCCCATAATTTGGTTAGTAATCCTGCAGACAGTCTTTTAAAATTGATTAAAAATAATCCGTCTCACCCTTATGCCCTATCAGGTATTGAAATCATCGAACAGGCAATACTTTCATTAAAAACCTTGTTTTCAAATAACAATTATCCACTTCATGGTTCATTATCAAAAAATTGGCTCCTTCCGACTGCGCTTGGCACACTGCGTCCCACTTGCCTAGCACCTGAGACAATGGTCAATGGTGATCTTTCAGAAACTTCTAATAAACGATGTATTTTATTGGTTGGATTTTCTCAATTCGTCGATTTTTACCCTGAATTGGCTGCAGATAATCTGGCAACATTAGGCTATAACACAAAATCTATTACGATAGATATTCCCAGTTTGCTTTCACGGAAATTCGTTACAAGCCGTGTAATTGCGGAAATGTTCGATCGTTTCGAATTAATTACTGAAATAGTCACACTACTCAAACCTCATATTAATGGCGTTGATGTTATTGGTTTTCCTGCTGTACTTGGTATTCAACATTCTCTCCAAATACAATCGAATTTAGAACAAGAATTGAAAAAACCCATATTTGAAATACCAACTCTGCCTCCCTCCATACCAGGCATTAGATTGCAGCATATATTTATAAAAGCAATAGAAAAAAATGGCGGCAGGATTTTCGAAGGAATGCAGGTAACAGATGCACATTCGGAAGATCAACATATTACACATGTTTATAGCGAAGCAGCTGCCAGGCATCAAAGTCATAAAGCAGATATATTTATTTTAGCAACTGGTGGATTTCTCGGAGGTGGATTTACTTTAAGCTATAATGGCTATGCGCACGAACCTGTTTTCTCCCTTGAGCTGACTCCCCCGCCGGTCCATTCTGAGTGGTTCGATAATGAATTCCTCTCCCCTTCTGGACATCCACTATTCAAAACGGGCATCGCAGTAAATCATCATTTTCAACCTATGATCGATAATCACTTAATATTCGACAATCTTTTCATAACCGGTACTGGACTGCCATCCTTCGATCCATTACAAGAACGTTCATTAGAAGGTGTTTCTCTTGTTTCAGGGTTGGCTATAAGCAATTTCATCCTAAATCATTAAATTAAAGCATAAAGAAAAACGCTATGACTCTCTCTCTCTCTCCAATGGAATTATCGTTAAACCAATGTATCAAATGTAATATTTGCACTACCGTATGCCCTGTCTCCGCGGTAACAGATCGTTTCCCTGGACCAAAATATGAAGGCCCGCAAGCTGGCAGATTTCGATATTATTACCAACCCGCACCAGATATTTCGGTCGATTATTGCAGCGGGTGTCGAATGTGTAATATGGCTTGCCCTACAGGTGTTAAAATTGCCGAGTTAAACGCAAGGGCAAGAGCAAATCTGGTTAACCAAGGAAAAATTCCGTTTCAGCAAAGAGTCCGCAATAATATGATTGCCAGATCAGAGCTGCTTGGAAAGCTCGCTCAGCCTGTAGCACCTTTAGCCAACGCGATTTTATCAAATTGATTAGTTAGACAAGCTATGGAACTTGCCATGCGCATTCATCATGAAGCGCCTCTCCCTGCATTCGCCAATCAGCGATTTACAACATGGCTAAAAAATCGAGACCATCCATTCAAGTCTAACCGTAAAGTGGTTTATTTTCATGGTTGTTCAACGCAATATTATGAACCCCGCGTTGGACGAGCAGCTGTCTATGTTCTGGAAGCTAATGGATTCGAAGTGATCGTACCACCCCAAAACTGTTGCGGTTTACCTTTATTATCAAACGGCGAATTTTCAGCTGCGCGTAACTACCACGAGAATAATGTTCGTCATCTTGTTCAATATGCCCGTCAGGGTATCCCAATTGTCGGTACATCGACAAGTTGTACCCTGACCTTAAAAGAAGAAGCTCCCGAATTGCTTGATATGCATGATGAAGACACAAAACTTGTATCCAAAATGACTTTCGATTTTAATGAGTTCCTCCTTCAATTATTGGAACAAGGGGAATTAAAAGGCTGTGAAAACGGAAATGGACTCAAACCCATTCCCTACACATTAGGATATCATATTCCATGCCAATATCGTGGGCACCGCTTGGGAAAACCAGGAATTGATATACTCAACCTAATCCCCGGCTTGCAAGTTGTTGATAGTCACGCATCGTGTTGTGGTATTGCTGGAACATATGGCTATAAGACTGAAAAATATGATATAGCGATGCAAGTGGGAGCGCCTTTATTCGATTTTGTAAAACAGATTAATGGGCCAGTCGTTGTGTGTGATAGCGAGACCTGCCGTTGGCAAATTACTCATGCCACAGGATATCCTTGTGTTCATCCGGTGGAATTATTGGCACTAGCATATGGTTTTCCAATCGATGAACCTATGGCATCGCTACTTGCACATCAAACAGAAGCGTGAAGCCAATAATTAATTCATGAGTGCATAACAACCATCCATGAAAAATCCTAATCAAAATTTGGTTAACCATAAGCTTAAATGGTGGATTCTAATAGCCATTGGCACAGGCACTTTTATGTCAGCATTAGATACCTCAGTGGTTAATACCATCCTGCCCATTCTCAAATCCCACTTTAACACAGAAGTTGCGCTGGTGGAATGGGTGGTCATAACTTACTTATTACTGGTTAGCGGCTTATTGCCTAGTTTTGGCAGACTGGGAGATATATATGGTCATAAATCTGTATACATCACCGGTTTTTTTATCTTTATCTTCAGTTCTTTGGTCTGTGCCTTAGCACCTAATATCTATGCCTTAATCGCTGCCCGTGCATTTCAAGCAATAGGCGCAGCAATGCTCTCTTCTAACTCACCAGCCATCTTGACAAAAAGTTTTCCATCGCAGCAACGCGGTCAGGCATTAGGGCTTCAAGCAACCATGACATATGCTGGTCTCATCACCGGTCCATCTCTAGGAGGCTGGCTGGCAGATCAATTTTCATGGCGAGCAGTTTTTTATATTAATATTCCGGTAGGTTTGCTAGCGCTTTTATTAAGTGTCCTGGCAATTCCCAAAGACGATAATAAAACCGAGCGCGAACAATTTGATATACCCGGTGCTTTATTTTTCCTGGCTGGCTTGGTAGCATTACTCTTTGCTCTGAACCAGGGACATAATTTTGGTTGGGGTTCTGTATCAATCTTGTCTTTGTTCTTAATTTCTGCAGTTTTTTTACTTCTCTTCATTCGAATAGAAAAACGTCAAAGCCGCCCCATGTTAGATTTAACTCTTTTCAAGCGTCGAATATTCTCCACCAGCGCCATGAGTGCCATATTGAACTATATTTGTGTTTATTGTATTTTATTCCTTATGCCATTTTTCTTAATGGATGGCAAAGGCTTATCACCTTCTCAGTCTGGCTTAATTTTATCTGCTCAACCATTGGTCATGGCTATCATTGCACCAATCAGCGGAACCATCTCCGATAAAATCGGCGCCCGTATTCCAGGTATGATTGGCATGGCAATCTTATCTTGTGGATTATTTCTGCTTTCGCGTCTAACACTTTCAACACCAATATCCTATGTATTAATATGCCTGAGTACAACCGGTCTTGGAATTGGGATTTTCATCTCGCCAAACAATAGCGCTTTAATGGGCGCTGCACCGAGCAACCGGCAAGGAATAGCTGCTGGAATTCTCGCTACCTCCCGAAATATTGGTATGGTTTTGGGGATTGGATTTTCAGGCGCGGTTTTTTCAACGATATTAACCATGAATTCGAATACTGCCAGCAGTTTGACAACCGCTATTCGATATAGCTTTCTGATTGCTTGCGTTATTGCAATTTTAGGAATTATCACTACAGCTATTCGCGGTAATACTAATTCGCTTATAATAGAAGAATAAGGTTTAAATTTATATGAGGTTTTTTCCACATAAGGATTTTTCCTATGCAAACCAAAACACAGCGTATAGCATTTATTGTTTTATGTTTTTCTTTCTTTCTTTTTTCTTGTAAGTTTGTCTCGAATATATTTAATCGGACAAGTACAACCGAAGAGAATCCACCAATTGAAGAAGAAGTCTCAGATGAATCTATAACACCTCAATTCAGTGATATTAAATTTTGCGAAGACGTTACAGATGACGGAGAATGCATCAATCCAACCGATCAATTTACCTCGGGAACAAACACAGTCTGGGCATTCTTTACATACAATGGTATGCAAAACGGAATGAGTTGGGGACGGTTATGGACGCAAAATGATGAACCTTACGTTGAAGCTCTGGATGAAATTTGGGAAAATGGTGAAAGCGGATGGCTGGCTTTTTCGATATCCGATGATGTTCCTTTATCAGGTGACTTTACGTTTTCGATACTCATCGATAACGAGGTGATACAAGAAGCTTCATTTTCTGTAGCTAAGGCTCAAATCCAAGATTTTGGTGGCAGCGCTGCATTTGGCTCAATTCAGTTTGCCACGGCAGTTGATGAAGAAAATGGTATTCCGATTAATGTCTCGGTTCAATTTACTGAGGGAATTACCGAAGTATATGCTAGCTTCGTATATTTAAACATGATAACTGGACAACCCTGGAGCCGGGAATGGCTGCTAAATGGAGAAGAATTAGTACAAAAAGACGAAACTTGGGAAGAAGCGGAGGGTGATGGAGTTTCTTATGCCGCTTTTGTTGAAGAAGACGGATTGGATATAGGACAGTATACATTGAATTTGTATGTCGATGGCCAATTGGCGCGCAGTGCAAATTTTGAAGTGATAGCCAAACCCACCGAAACAACCACCGAAAAGACAACACATTCCGTTGAAGAACTTGTTGATCCCGATTTGATGAAGGCTTGGGAATTATTATCTAATTCAAATAACGAACTACTCTGGCGGTTAGCCGATTTGGTTACATCCTTCCAAATTGAAATTCGCATGTCTGACGATTTGAGCGAAAATACATCGGCAGCATATAGTTACAGCCTGAGCACTTGTGATATCATAGAACAAGGTAAACGCCAACCGGGAATTGTATATGTCAACCGCCAAAAATGGAATGAGGATAGCTGGGAAGAAGTTGCTGCTTCAATCGCCCATGAATTGACCCATGCATATCAACATCTACAAACAGGCTACCGTTGTGATGATTGCAGTATTCAGAAAGAATACGAAGCCTTTTTTGTTACGATTTACGCCTTAGAAGAATTGGGCGCTTGGGATATTATTGAAGAAGAATACCCATCCGTAGTCGATTCCCAGGGCAATATCGATGGTGATACTTTATGGGATGCAATAAAGGAAACTTATTCTGAATGTCCCGAATATTAGATATCGATCATAGGAAAAGCAATTATGGTAAAAATCATAACGGATACTACTGCTGGTCTTCCAAAAGAAATTGCATCGAAATACGATATTCCGGTAATCCCGCAAGTGATTATCTTTGGAGAAGAATCCTTTTATGAGGGAATAGATATCGATAATCAATCATTCATGGAACGGCTCAAAAAATCCCCCGACTTACCCAAAACTGCAGCGCCTCCTCCCGAATTATTCGTGGAGCAATTCAAAAAATTTACACCGAGCGGTGAAACAATCCTTTGCATTCATCCTTCTGCTGAAGTAAGCGGAACCGTTCGCTCTGCTTTAGTAGCGGCACAAGATTTCCCTGGCAGTGATATTCGGGTGATTGATACCCGAACAATTGCCAGTCCTTTGGCTACCATGGTCGAATTAGCAGCAATTTGGGCTGCTAAAGGTGAAAGTGCATATTCAATCGAAGCCAAATTGAAGGATATGATTCCTCGCTGTAAAATCTATTTCTTAGTTGCCACGCTTGAGTATCTTGCAAAAGGCGGGCGAATTGGCGGCGCGGCTGCATTAATTGGTTCAATGCTTCAAATTAAACCAATTCTCACCATAAATGATGGTAAAGTTGATCAATTCGAGCGAGAACGCACCCATAAGCGCGCAATAGCTCGCTTGATTGAGCTGGTTATTGAGCAAATTGCCCCTGGCGAAGAAGGATATTTATCAATTATTCATGCCGATGTGCATCAACAAGCGATTGATCTGGCAAAAGCCTTACGCAATAAATTAAACCTGAAAACCGATCCCCCTATTTTGAATGTGCCCCCTGCAATTGTGACGCATGGCGGTCCAGGAATTCTGGGGGTTTCATTTTTTATTCAATAATTTTTTATATTAGTCATTGCCTGATTATTCCAAGGCAATGATTTAAACCCACAATATTATTTTCAGAATAAAAATGAGCAAAGATTTAATATTAGCCATTGATAATGGAACGCAAAGCGCCAGAGGTCTGATTTTTGACGCTCAGGGAATGTTACTCGCAAAATCCCGAGTACCGATTGATTCATATTCTACTGAAGCACCAGGCATGGTCGAGCTCGATCCAAAAATATTCTGGAAATCAGTTTGCCAAGCTTGCCAACAACTGTGGTCATTACCTGGAAATTTCCGCCAACGAATTGCCGGAGTGGCATTGACAACCCAGCGCTCAACAGTAATTAATGTTGATAAACATGGAGAGCCGCTTCGACCCGCAATTGTATGGCTCGATCAACGCCGTACAGAAGGGTTAAAACCGGTCAGTGGATTATGGGGGCTGGCATTTATGTTATCGGGCATGACTAAAACCGTTGCATACTTACAAGCAGAAGCTGAAGCAAATTGGATACGCATCCACCAGCCTGATATTTGGAAAAATACATACAAATATCTATTCCTTTCAGGTTATCTTACATACCTCCTTACCGGTAAATTTATCGATTCGATTGGTTGTCAGGTTGGTTATATCCCGTTTGATTATAAAAAACTTCATTGGGCAAATAAATATGATTGGAAGTGGCAGGCTGTACCGATCGAGCCGCGCTGTTTGGTCGATTTGGTTCCCCCGGGATCATTTTTAGGAGAAATTACCCCCCAAGCTTCGGAATTAACCGGCATCCCTGCATCCACTCCCCTCATAGCAGCAGCAGCAGATAAAGCCTGCGAAATCATCGGCGCCGGATGCATAAAACCAGAAATCGGCTGCCTGAGCTTTGGAACATCAGCCACCATCAATACTACGCATTACAAATATGTGGAAGCAATTCCCCTGATTCCCCCATATCCTTCTGCTGTGCCCGGTGCTTATAGTCTAGAAATCCAAATTTATCGCGGATTTTGGATGGTAAGCTGGTTTAAACAAGAATTCGGTCATTATGAAAAACAACTGGCAGAGGATCTTGGCGTTGAGGCTGAAGTACTTTTCGACGAATTGGTGCAGCATGCACCTCCTGGCTCAAATGGACTTTTGTTGCAGCCCTATTGGTCTCCCGGATTAAAGATTCCCGGCCCTGAAGCAAGAGGTGCTATCATCGGTTTTGGCGATGTCCATACAAGAGCTCATTTTTATCGCGGCATTATCGAAGGATTGATTTTCGCACTGCGGGAAGGAGCGCAGCGCACTGAAAATCGGAGCGGTATTAAGATTAAAGAAATCCATGTTGCCGGCGGGGGCAGTCAAAGTGATGCCGCTATGCAAATAACAGCTGATATTTTTGGATTACCAGCTTCGCGCCCCCATATTTATGAAGCCTCTGGTTTAGGTGCCGCAATTGATGCAGCGGTCGGTCTGGGTTTTTATCCAAATTTCAATGACGCTATTGCATCCATGACCAGATCAGGCGATACCTTTGAACCTGATACAAATACTCATCAAATTTACGATGAACTCTATAACAATGTATACAGGAATATGTATAAAAGATTACATCCCTTATATAAGGAAATTAAAAAAATCTCATCGAAAACAAATATTTAATAATCGAACGACTATAAAAATTATTACTTAAAAGTCCCTTCGAACTTTCAATTTTTAGTGATAAGAAATCATTTACTTAAATCAACAATTTTTTTATGGAAATATCTACCCTGTTATCCAAGTGGAGGGAAGAACCTTCGATTATCAATAATATCTCAACTTGGCATACCATTCCTTCACAAAATGGTCAGTTTGTCTCATTGCCTCGTGATCTTGATGCCGATTTGGCAAAGGCATTATCATCTTTAGGGATAACACAACTCTATAACCATCAACTATTATGTTGGGAAAGCGTTAAAGCTGGGCGACATACTGTTATCACTTCAGGAAC
>JAAZNS010000230.1 GCA_012798185.1 Chloroflexota bacterium
GCTCTCTGCCTTCGATGAAGTGTGGAAAAACAGCGTCGGCGCAGGCTCATCGGTCGAATGGCCGGTGGATAAAGCCGGCAATGGCGTGGGCGGCAAGGGCAATCAGGGTGTAGCTGCCGCCGTACAGAACACTCCAAACTCCATTGGTTATGTCGAACTTTCTTACGCAGTATCCAATAAAATTGCTTTTGCTAAAATGGTCAATAAAGCCGGTAAAACAGTTGAAGCCAACGCCGATAGCCTGGCATCTGCTATGAACGACTTTTCAGGCAGTTTTAGTGAACAGTTAACCACTAACATCGTCGACGGCGAAGGCGACAATAGCTGGCCCATCGCTGGTTACACATATATCATCCTGCACACCGAGAGTATGCCCGATTGTGTTAAAGCCGAGAAATTACTGGGGTTTCTAAAGTGGGCTCTCACCGACCCCGGTGCTGCCAAACGTGCTGCTGAGCTGGGTTACTCGGTGCTCCCAAACTCTGTTCGAGATATGGTCTTAGTAAAACTAAGTGAAGTAACCTGCAATGGCAGCCCGGTTTTAAAATAAACAATTCGTTATGCACCGCAATCTTTCATCTTCACAGATACAGCGTCTCTTTCAACATGGCGATCGCCCCTGGAATATCGGGGTGATCGCCGCTGCATTAATCGTTCCAGCATTGATGCTGGCAATCGGCTGGATGCTCTGGCGGGATTCGGCAGCCGCGCGACTGGCATATGGCTGGAACTTTCTCACCCCTACCCTGAATGCTTCATGGAATCCGGTAGCCGATGAATTCCAGGCATGGCCGTTTATTTACGGAACCATGTTGACATCGATTACCGCGCTAATTTTATCTTTGCCGGTCAGCCTGGGAGCAGCAATTTTCCTGGCAGAGATCAGCCCGAATTGGTTATATCAGCCTTTAAGCTGGATGGCGGAATTACTGGCAGCCATTCCCAGCGTCATCTACGGCTTGTGGGGTATTTTTATATTTCTCCCTAAGGTGGTTACCCCTATTGGGAACGCCCTTTTTTTAATGCTTGGCAGCACGCCTTGGCTGGGTAAATTTTTCGAAGGGCCGGTCCCCGTTAGCGGTTCCAGCCGGTTGGCTGCATCCCTAATTCTAGCGATCATGATCACACCCACTATCGCCGCAGTAACCCGGGATGTTTTTCTGGCAATTCCAATCACGCAGCGGGAAGCTTCATTGGCTTTAGGCGCCACCCACTGGGAAACCATCTGGCAAGTGCTATTCCCTTACGGGCTTTCAGGCATCCTGGGAGCGGTCATCCTGGGGTTAGGCAGAGCATTGGGCGAAACTATGGCGGTCACCATGGTGATAGGCAATAGCATCGAAGGATCGCTTTCATTGCTGCGTCCTGGTTATACCATGTCCAGTTTAATTGCCAATGAATTTGCCGAAGCCACCGGCATATTACATTCACAAGCGCTCATCGAGATCGGCTTGATCTTGTTCATAATGACTTTAATTTTGAATATGGCTGCCCGGTATCTGGTCTGGCGTGTGGCGCGGCGCAATCCGCAGGAGGCGCGCACATGACTCAATTTTCCCAATCTCGCCTAGATAGCATAGATATTGCTTTCTATCATACACGCCTTAGTTATAACCGGCGAAAAATCACTAACCAAATCATGCTCATTTTTACCGGTATATTAACCTCGCTGGCATTACTGCCTTTAGTTTGGATCATCAGCTATGTGGTGTATAAGGGCGGGCAGTATCTTTCCCTCGATTTCTTCACTCAAATGCCTAAACCCTTAGGGATGGAAGGCGGCGGCGTGTTACATGCCATTGAAGGGACTATTATTCTGACAGTACTCGGGGGGGTCATCGCAATTCCTCCTGCCCTTCTGGCAGCAATCTACGCCGCCTACCACTCCAATACCATTTTAGGAATCGCTGTGCGCTTTGGCACCGATGTGCTCTCAGGTGTTCCGTCGATCATCGTGGGATTGTTCGTATATGCTTTGGTCGTAAAAAATCAGGGACATTATTCCGCCCTGGCGGGAGGTATTGCCCTGGCAATCATTATTTTTCCAACGATCGTGCGCACCACCGAGGAAATGATTAAACTGACACCCCGCACCTTACGGGAAGGGTCGCTGGCATTAGGCGCCCCGGAGTGGAAAACCACATTGAGTGTAACACTGGTGGCTGCCGCGAATGGTATTGTCACCGGTATACTCTTGGGGCTGGCGCGGGCTTCCGGAGAGACCGCGCCGCTCCTCTTTACTGCCCTGGGTAACGAAAACTACGAAATAGGGAAGATTATAAGCAGCGGTGTGGCAAACCGCCAAGGATTGCTGGCTATTCTAAACCGCATCTTCGAACAGCCGGTCGATTCGCTGCCACTTACCTTATGGAAATATGCCCAGCAGCCATATCCTGAACGGATCTCTCAATCCTGGGCAGCCGCCTTGGTTTTGATGATTCTGATCCTGGTGCTCAATATCGCCACCCGTATTTGGTTGCAGAGAAGAATGTCACGCCTGCAAGGGAGATAATCAATTATGGATATGTTTTTAGATACATTTCTATTGGATTTCCAAAATAGAAATTCGCATCATAATTTCCCCAGCCTTATCGATTATTCAGTCACCGAAACTGCTGAGGAGGATAAGACAAAAAAAGTCTCATTCCTTGTTCCTGCATCCCAAATCGATTCATTTACCCCATCGCCGCAAGATACGAAGTATAAAGCCTCTATACTAAATTTCTCTTTGTTTTATGGCAAATTCCAGGCACTGCGGAATATCTCAATGGATATCATGGCAAATAAAATAACCGCCATCATCGGACCCTCCGGTTGTGGAAAATCGACTTTATTGCGCTCGCTGAACCGGATGAACGATCTGGTACCTAATATCCGCATCCAGGGGCAAATCTTGCTGGAAGGCGAGAATATCTATGCGCCAGGTGTGGATATTGTGGGAGTAAGACGGCGGGTAGGCATGGTATTCCAGCGTCCAAACCCATTCCCCAAGAGCATCTATGATAATATTGCTTATGGACCGCGTTTATACGGGATGCGCCGCCGCGCCCTCCTGGATGAGATCGTCGAACGCAGCCTGCAGCAAGCTGCCCTCTGGGACGAAGTAAAAGACAAGCTCCATCATTCAGGCATGGCGCTTTCCGGCGGTCAGCAGCAGCGTTTGTGCATTGCCCGCGCCCTGGCTGTTCAACCGGAAATGATCCTGATGGATGAGCCGGCTTCTGCTTTAGACCCCGTAGCCACTCTGAAGATTGAGGAATTGATGCAATCTTTGAAATCCGAATATACCATCGTCATCGTTACTCATAACATGCAGCAAGCTGCCCGCGTTTCAGACTATACTGCCTTTATGATGATCGACAATCCGCAAAACCGCACCGGGGTGTTGGTGGAGTACGGTCCAACCGCTCAGGTGTTCACCAACCCTCAAAATAAGCAAACCGAAGATTATGTTACCGGCAGATTTGGTTAATAGGATAGGAATCTATTATGCCTCGTGAAACTTTCGAACGCGAACTTCAAGAATTGAAATACGAATTATTGATTCTGGGCAGTATCGTCGAACAAGCCGTTAGGGGAGCCGTTGAAGCGCTTAAACTTCGTGATCTGGATTCCGCCCGGCGCATCTACGCAGGCGATCAGATCATCAACGAGAAACGCTACGAGATCGAGCAAAACTGTTTGATACTGATTGCTACCCAGCAGCCCATGGCGCGCGACCTGCGCATGCTGGCAGCAATTCTTGAAGTAAATACCGAGCTAGAACGTATTGGCGATTATGCAAAAGGAATATGCAAGATTAATTTGATGCTAGGCAGCGAGCCGCTCGTCAAACCCCTGATTGACATCCCTAAAATGGCAGACCTGGGATTGGATATGCTGCACCGGGCGTTGGGTGCGTTCATTGCCGGAGATGCCGATACCGCCCGCACCATTCCCAATGAGGACGATCAGGTGGATGAATTGTACAACCGCGTTTACAACGACTTGCTGAAGATGATGTTTACCAATCCCGAGATCATCCCACGCGCTAATTTCCTGATCTGGGCAGCCCACAACCTGGAAAGATTAGCCGACCGGGTGACCAACATTTGCGAGCGCACTGTGTTCCTGGCAACCGGCGAAATTATCGAATTGGATATGGCAGAGGGGAAAGTAATATAAAAAGACCTGGGATTGTCCTAAAAGCAGATCGTTACTCTGAGCGAAGCCAGCCTGTCACTCTGAGCGAAGCGAAGAGTCTTTTACCAGTCAGCCTGTCACTCTGAGCGAAGCAAAGACTCTTTCACCAGTCAGCCTGTCACTCTGAGTGAACCATAGAGTCTTTCACCAGTCAGCCTGTCACTCTGAGCGAAGCAAAGACTTTTTCACCAGTCAGCCTGTCACTCTGAGTGAACCATAGAGTCTTTCACCAGTCAGCCTGTCACTCTGAGTGAACCATAGAGTCTTTCACCAGTCAGCTTGTCACTCTGAGCGAAGCGAAGAGTCTTTTTATCTATAAAATTGATGTTTCTCTTCGCTTCGTAAAACACACAGTATAAAACATGACAATAATCACATTTTGTACAGCCCCAGGTCTAAAGGTTACCGTATCACCATTGGTAAAAAGACGATAATCGCTTCGAAGGCGCCCATATCGTAGACACCCGCCCAAGGGCGGATAACCCCATCCAGGTCGATAGATAGACCATGATCAATGCATTGATTGACTACAGGGGATTTATGGCTCAAACGGTATGCGCCACGTGCGGTAGTGAGGAAAAGCGGATCGCTGCTGATGTTTCCCGTACCGGTTAAAACGCCATCCTGGGTATCGTTGCAAGTGGCTTCGACCAATGAAGATAAGCTGCCGCGGTCGTTATTACCCCAAACGATATTATTATGGAATTCCCCAACGGCATTGGATCCATAAACGATTCCGGTGCCCAGATTATCGGCAATTGTGTTATGGGTTGCCAACAGCTCAGCGGTGTCCGATGGACCAGCGCCTGAATATATATATATGATTGCCGGATTCAGCCAGTTATCGGCGTCATTAGCTGCAATGAGCGTATTTCTCAGATCCAGCGAGCCATAGAATATCTCCACTGCGGCGCCTGTGTCTGCCGTGTTGGTCAGGATGGCTGTGTTTTCAATCTTCGAAACACTGTCGTATAAAAATAGACCGCCGCCGCCCCCTTCCACCAGGTTGCTGCTAATTTCAGAGCAATACTTGTTAGCAGGAAGATTGCCAGGGGTGCATGGATTTGTAATAGGAAACTGAGAAGAGTTCACCTTTGCAACAGGCGTGTTTGCGTAATAACTATTGATTAACACAGATGATCCATATGCAGCGATGCCGCCGCCATTTTGCAGCGCCTGATTATTGATCACTTTTGCATTGATTAAATCCAGGGTGCTGTTATCAATAAAAATACCGCCGCCGCTGCCATTATTCGCCATATTGCCGGCTGCGCCGCCAACCATGGCACCATATAGGGCAACTTGGCTGTTTGTCGTGGCAAAAATCGCCCCGCCGCTCCCCGTAGAGGCACGATTATTGGTGAAAGCGGATATGCTGCTTCCAGCGTCGGCGTCACTAAAATAAGCAGACGCGTCATGGGCCATGTAAATTGCGCCGCCGTTATCTTGTGCGATATTATTATGATAAGCCACTGCCCCCCTTGAATATAAGGTCGTGCCTTTATCCAGGTGAATTCCACCGCCGTTTTGACTGGCAGTATTGTTACCAATAGTGCACGGTGCCAATTCACTGCCATCGATCAAGAGCACATTTCCGCTAGTATCGAAAATTCCACCGCCATCTATGGCTGTATTGTGGCTCACTGTTCCCAAACTATTCTGGCAGGCAATCTCGATTTCTCCGGAACTGTTATATATCCCGCCGCCATACTGGGCTGCGGTATTGAAATCAATATGCGAATCGATAAGGTTCAATGTCCCATTAGTGATGTTCACAGCGCCGCCGTTCAAGGGAGTGCTGTTGTACGCTAGAGAGGAATCGATTACGTTAACCACTCCGTATAAGATACCGATTCCTCCACCATCGCCGGTTGTAGCTTTGTTGAAGCTAACATTGGAATTCGATTCCAATGTCAGGCGGCTTGAACCGGCACCGCCAAAAAGACGGATGCCGCCATAGGCATAAGCGGTATTAGTTAGAATGGAACTATTGGTAACCGTGATCGTTCCCCCAGCACCATAAATATACATCCCGCCTCCCGTTCCCAGCTCATCGGTCGTGTAATTTTCAGCAACGAGGCTGCCGTTTTCAAGCTCAACAATTGCTGCCCCTTCGGTATATATTCCGCCCCCACGGATATTTGCCCTGTTATACATGATCGAAGCCCTGTTCATAGACAATCGGCTGCCAGCTTCCACAAACACGCCGCCGCCATAGCCGGCAGCAATGTTGTACTGTACAGACGAGTCATCTTCCATAATCAGCGAAGCACCGTCGCCATCCAGATAAACACCTGCGCCATCCACAGCGTTGTTGTTGGCGGTGGAGAAAATGTAACCAATATTGGCACTATCCTTTAAGATTACCGTTGCGCCATTCATTGCAAAAATACCGCCTCCATAATCAATGGCTTGATTGGAACGAATACGGCTGTTGTCATTCAATATTAATTCTCCACCATCTATCAATACACCGCCACCGCTGCCACCAGAATAATTTCCTTCATGGTAATCACCGATGCGGCTGGTATCATACAATAACAAATGGCTGTTTTCCATCATCACACCGCCACCCGAAGCACTGCTGCTGGTCATACAATCGATGATTTCACTGCCATTCCGCATAACCGCTGTGCTGTCCAGGAGGCGTAAACATCCTCCGCCAGAAGAGGCAATTCCCGAGGTCAAGTCGGTGCCGTCTAAAACGATATTCGAATTTACGCCGTAAAGAATCCCGCCAAAATCAGCAATGCCATAGGTTAATATAAGATTGGTAAATGTAACGCTGACGGTACTGGTGATCGTAGCCACCCCGCCAAGAGAATTATAACCACCATCGGCATCGATAATCACGCCGCCTGAGGCTTTATTTTGGCAGTTGTTTTGTGCTGCAACAATAGTCAGGTCTTTGGAAATTTCACCGATCTGATCATTCCATGTGCCCTGGTCGATATACAAAGTATCACCCTCATTGGCGGCTGCCAGGGCTTCTGTCCAGGTTGAATATGCACACGCATCGCCGTTGATGCCGATAAAATTCCTCCCCTGAGGTGCAGAACCAGCGACTGTTTTTCCAGAAATGTCTGCCAGCCATCGCTCTCGAGATAGCGTGTCGGTTAATCCTTCTGCCAGAGTAACAGCAGATTGGAAATCACCCTGTAAATATGCTTTTTCGATCTGTTGCCATAGCAAATCTTCGGCGGTGGGATACCCGGGAGAGAAGTCTTCCCTCACCGCATCGAGGCCAGTTATATCGAGGTTGCCGGCGTTTTGACTTTGCTGAAATGCATGCTGCTGTTCAGACAGCATTGCCAAATGTGCCGGCCATTCCCGGGCATTTTCCTGGTTAATTTCTTGTACAGGTATGCCTGCAGCAAGCATATCGCTTACCAGGGAAGGATCGACCCCGGTTCTATTTGCCACTTCTTGCACCAATGATGAAAATGCAGCCTGAGGAGTGGACGTAGCGGGCAAGCTTTGACCAGCCGCGACATTGACTGCAGATATTGACAACAGCATCAAACCGCCCAGCCCGATGACAATCCACAGGTGAACAGGATTTTTATTCATTAGATTCTCCTTACAGAATTCTGAGATAACATGCTTTCATACTGACTTCAAGAGGCAAGGAAATCAAGGGATAATGAGCAAAAAAACCCCACCGCAGGTATGGTTGCACTTGTTAATATAGTTGAAATTCAAGATAATGACAAGCGACAATGAAAAGGTGGATACTTAACAAAACAGTTAGGATTCGATAACCAATCCCTGATCTGTGCCACTATGATTTGTTATAACCCGAAAAACAACCTATTCACAAAGATGAAAAGCGAAATCCTTGCTTGCGCCCATCAGGTGGTTTATACTCTCAGTAACGTTTACGTTGTTTTGGAATGTTTCTGGAGAAAGAACATATGAGTGAAAAGATTGAATTTACCCGTAATTACTCCGATCAAAGCACCAATCAGGGGTTTCAGTTCGAGTTTTATTGTGACCGCTGCGGCACAGGCTACCGCACCCGTTTTCAACCGTCTGCGCTTG
Organism: Chloroflexota bacterium; assembly: GCA_012798185.1. GTDB lineage: Bacteria > Chloroflexota > Anaerolineae > Anaerolineales > UBA4823 > JAAZNS01. Next base: position 8,224 of record JAAZNS010000230.1, read on the forward strand.
GAACGGTGAGCAGCGCTTTGGATACCGCCAGCAGCCTGTTTGGCGGTGTGTTTGGAAAAGCAGCCGATTTAGGTGAGCGGGCACGCTCTGCCACCTGGGAGAAAGCCCATGACGATGCATTTGTAAAAGCCATGGAAGAACTCAAACCCGATTTCGTGCAGTGCCCGCGCTGCTCCAGCTGGGTGTGCCGAAAAAGCTGCTGGAATCAACAGAAGGGATTATGTAAAAATTGCGCTCCAGATTTAGGCGTAGAAATGGCA
>JAAZNS010000231.1 GCA_012798185.1 Chloroflexota bacterium
CTTGTTGCTTTTCACTGTCAGGTTTATGACGCAGCTGTTTTTACGATAATCAATTCAACGCGATTTGCCAGGGAAGCGCGGGCATGCTCATCTAATCCGTCATCGGTGATGACCCTATGGAATTGATTAATTCTGCCAATTTCAAAATTCGAAATGACCCCCCATTTACTGTGGTCAGAGATAAGATTTGTCTCGCCATGCGTACGCTCGAGCATCTGGCGAATTAATTCTGCTTCGACCATGGACGGGACAGTACAACCGTATTTCGTGCTGATGCCATCCACGCTAATAAAAGCCTTATCGGCATAGACCTGGTTCAGATTATCGATGGCAAACCGACCGGCAACAGAATGGGATTTTGTTTGCAGTGCGCCGCCAAGAATAATAACCTCGTATTTCACCTCACCTAAATCCACCGCAGCTTGAATATTATTCGTGATAATGGTAATATCGGCATCTTTACGAATTTGATGGATCAATTGCGTGGTAGTTGAACCGCTGTTGATAAAGACAATATCGCCATTATTGATCAATTCTGCGGCTGCTTTACCAATGCTTCGTTTTTCATCAATGTTGCGTTCGGCACGTTGAAGATATTCAGGTTCGAACCGGATACGCTCACTTAGTATAGCTCCTCCATGTGTGCGTTCTAATAATCCTTCGTTTTCAAGCCATTCCAGGTCGCGGCGAACGGTTGCCTCGGACACTTCTAATAGTTCACTTAATTTCGAACTAGGGACTATTTTATGCAGGGTTAGATATTCCTTAATACGGTCGCGCCTTTGTGCGGGAATAAGTACTTTACTCATTTCACCAGTCCCTGTTGCAAGTAATTCTCTGAAAAAATGACGGAAATTGAGCGAATTTTTTCTCATTATATCGAATTCTGGAGAAAATTGCAAGTTTTTGTATTTTCCGCTATAATAGAGATAATCGTCCCTTTTTCAATGGTCCGTCGGTGGGTTTAGCATAAATTGTTTGTGGATTATCCCACCAACAACCTCCCAATTCATTTTATTAGGAGAATCTTATGACAGATAGCCCGATCGGAATGGGGGAACAAAGCCAAGAAGAACGTGAAAAGTTTGAAAATGAATTGAAGCGCATTATTGATGCCAGTTCTCACGCAGGTCTTTTATTAAGAGTCATTGGGTCACTCGCTTTTCAAATTCATTGTCCCCAATTTGGTTACTTACAGCAAAAAATGGGGAGAGCATACACAGATATCGATTTCGCCGCATATCGTAATCAATCCAAAGAGATAAAAGTTCTCATGGCAGGTTTAGGTTACTTTGAGGATAAAGAAGTGTATATCGTCAGCGAAGGCAACCGGTCGATTTTTAACTTGCCGGAGAATGGCTTACATGTGGATGTTTTCTACGATAAGCTCGATTTTTGCCACGTAATCAGTTGGGATGGCAGATTGGAAATAGATTCTCCTACAATACCTTTATCAGAAATGTTGATGGAAAAGATGCAGATCGTGAAGATCAATGAAAAAGATGTTATTGATACGATCATGCTCTTATTGGAGCATAAATTGGGCGATGTGGATAAAGAAACGATCAATATAGCCCGCATTGCCCAATTATGCGCCAAAGATTGGGGTTTATGGCGGACTATGACCATGAATCTGGATAAAGTGAAAAACCTGGCTTTGCATTATCCCCAATTAACTGCTGATCAAAAGACACTGGTGGTTTCTCAAGTTGATGCAGCCATAGATCGGATTTCCAAAGAACCCAAAAGCATGTCATGGCGTATGCGCGACCGGGTGGGGGATCGCGTTAAGTGGTACAAGGAAGTCGATGAAGTGATGTAATTCGTTTAAAAAAGGAGAAGAAACGATGGCAAAACTGGTGCGTGATTATATGCATCCTGGCGTTATTACCTGCCACCCCGATGCTTCATTAGGGCAAGTGGCGGTGATGCTGATACAGCATCATGTCCATTCATTGGTCGTTGTAGATCGGGATGGCCGTCCAATAGGTATACTTACAGATTTTGATTTACTGGCAGGCGAATGGTTATCGGCAGATGAAGAAAGTTTAAAAGTGATGCGCAGCTTAACTGCCGGCGATTTAATGTCTTCTCCGGTGCAGACCATCGATGCAAATCAGCCAGTGTCTGAAGCTGCTCGGCGGATGCATGAAGAAGTGATCCGCCGTTTGATCGTGATAGACAAAGGAAAAATGATTGGCGCGATTTCAGTTTCAGATATCATCGCCAGCCTGGGTGAAAGAACGCCTGCAAAACGTGAATTGGTCGGCGATGTAATGTCGGATGCAATCCTGGTTTGCCGGGAGAAAACCCCATTACCCCTGGCAGCGAGGGCAATGACCCAAACACGCTGGCGATCGGTGGTGGTGGTAAATTCCGCCGGCAGCCCTCTGGGAGTGGTAAGCGGGCTGGATTTCCTTCCATATTGCAATGATAATGGGGGCTGCAATGGCATGACGGTATCGGACATCATGCATCCTGCGTTAACCATTCCCATTGATGCCAGCTTGCGCGAGGCAGCCGATAAGCTGATCGAAAACCATTATCATCGGCTGATCGTGATCGATCGAAACCAGCCGGATTCCTTCCCGCTTGGTGTGATTTCCTCTTTCGATATTGTGGCAGAAATGGCACAGCCCGGCTCTGTTTGGCAATCGTAATGAATTAATTAATCCAGTCAGTCAGTAGACTGAATAATTTCAAATACCTGTCTATTAGTAGACAGGAGGAGATAAAAATATATGGCTGATTTTCCCTCACAAGCACAAGTAGTTATTATCGGTGGCGGCGTTGGAGGTACAAGTATTGCCTACCATCTCACCAAAATGGGATGGAAAGACGTCGTATTAGTAGAGCGCCACGAATTAACGGCAGGTTCCACATGGCACTCTGCAGGATTGGTAGGACAATTGCGCTCCGATGCAAATCTTACCAAAATGATGAAATACAGCACCGACCTTTATCGTAAGATTGGCGAAGAAACCGGGGTAGATACCGGCTGGCGTGAAGTCGGCGGGCTGCGCCTGGCTTCTTCTCCGGAACGAATGCAGGATTTGCAGCGAATTGTTGGAATGGCGCGTTCATTTGGCATGCCCATTGAACTGCTTTCCCCTCAAGAAGCCCACAAGCTATTCCCGCTTATGAATATCGATGGTGTACTGGGTGCTGCCTTTACACCCACTGATGGTGTGATCGATCCTACTTTGTTAACCAATGCTTTGGCTGCTGGAGCAAAATCCCGCGGCGCAAAAATTTTCCTAGAAACTAATGTCGAAGCCATTAA
>JAAZNS010000232.1 GCA_012798185.1 Chloroflexota bacterium
AAATATGGGTGCTCAGCTTCTGAAGGAAGCTGCCACCAAAACCAATGACATCGCCGGCGATGGTACTACCACATCCACCGTTCTGGCGCACGCCATTGTCTCAGAAGGTATGAAGAACCTGGCAGCTGGTTTCAACCCCATGCTGCTCAAGCGCGGCATCGAAGCAGCCACCAAAGCTGTTTCTGAAAAAATTTCCGAACAGGCGATTGAAATCACCACCAAAGAAGAAATCGCCAATGTCGCTTCTATTTCTGCCCAAGACCGCCAGATTGGCGAGCTGATTGCCGAGGTTATGGACAAAGTCGGCAAAGACGGCGTGATCACCGTCGAAGAATCTAAGGGGCTGGAATTCGAAACCGAGTATGTCGAAGGTATGCAATTAGACCGTGGCTACATTTCCCCCTATTTCATCACCGACCCCGAACACATGGAAGCCAGCATCAGTGATGCTTACCTGCTGATTCACGATAAGAAGATTTCAGCCGCTGCCGATATCGTACCCATTTTGGAAAAACTGGTGCAAATCGGCAAGCGTGAGCTGCTCATCATCGCCGAAGATATCGACGGTGAAGCCCTGGCAACCCTGGTTTTGAACAAATTACGCGGCATGCTGAACGTTGTCGCAGTCAAAGCCCCCGGCTTTGGCGACCGCCGCAAAGCAATGCTGGGCGATATCGCTACCCTCACCGGTGCCACTGTCATCTCCGATGACATTGGGCGTAAGCTTGAATCCACCACCATCGCCGATTTAGGCCGTGCCGAAAAGATCGTCGCCACTAAAGACGACACCACCATCGTTGGTGGCAAAGGCGATGCAGCTGCTATCAAAGGCAGAATCGAGCAGATCCGCGTCGAGATGGAAAAAAGCACCAGCGATTATGACCGCGAAAAATTGAATGAGCGCCTGGCGAAACTCTCCGGCGGCGTTGCCATCATCCGCGTTGGCGCTGCCACTGAGACTGAGCTGAAAGAAAAGAAACACCGCGTGGAAGACGCTCTCTCTGCAACCCGTGCAGCCGTGGAAGAAGGCATTGTCCCCGGCGGCGGCGTGGCTCTGGTAAATGCCATGAGCGCCATCACCGATATGAAGATGGATGACGAAGACGCCCAAATTGGCGTGAACATCGTCCGCAAAGCTCTGGAAGTGCCCTTGCGCAAGATTGCTGAGAACGCCGGTCAGGATGGTTCTGTGATTTTGGAGACCGTGCGCCGCACCCAGAAGGAAAAGAAGAACCTGAACATCGGTTTCAATGTCCTTTCTGAGAAATATATTGACATGGTAAAAGATGGCGTGATCGACCCCGCTAAAGTGACCAAAGGCGCCCTGGAAAATGCGGCTTCTATCGCCGCCATGATCCTCACGACCGAAGCCTTGGTGACCGAAGTTCCAGAAAAAGAAAAACCGGCTCCCCCGCCGATGCCTGAGTACTAATATTTAGGTGAAAAGATGAAAAGGCTGCTCGAAAGGGCGGCCTTTTTTATTTTCCCCTCCCCAAATTCTGTGAATTTCGAGAGCCTTGTGGTTGGGCAACCGCAGAGACGCAGTGTAATATGATTTCTGTCATTCTGAGACGCCCACCAGGGCAGCGAAGAATCTGCCCCGCCAGGTTTGAGGTAAGACAACCGCAGAGGCGCAGTGTAATATGATTTCTGTCATTCTGAGATGCCCGCCAGGGCGGCGAAGAATCTGCCTCGCCAGGTTTGAGGTAATGCAACCGCAGAGGCGCAGTGTAATATGATTTCTGTCATTCTGAGATGCCCGCCAGGGCAGCGAAGAATCTGCCTCGCCAGGTTTGAGGTAAGGCAACCGCAGAGACACCGAGTAATTTGATTTCTGTCATTCTGAGACGCCCACCAGGGCAGCGAAGAATCTGCCCCGCCAGGTTTGAATTGAGGCAACCGCAGAGACGCAGTGTACGCAGAGAAAAAATCATTTATCATTAAAAAAACTCACCTAGGCGGTAGAGAATCATTACCATCTCTGGTCAACCGGGGTTATACGGCGCGCCATGATATTATGCGATAATGGATGGGCATAAGAGTACCGGGTGCAGTGTATAATAATTATCGGTTTATATAACGCTGAATACGCCAGAAAATTGCATTATATATATTATTTAGGCAGTGACCCAATCAATTTACACCCTTAAGGAGATTTTCTGCATTGGATATTCCACGAATCTTCAACATCACCGAAAGTGCTCACCGCATCCATAACCCATTCACTCCTGAAAAGCTCGCCACGCTCGGCGCGGCGCTGCGTCTGGAAAGGGGAACCCGAATGCTTGACCTGGGCTGCGGTTCGGGGGAGATGCTGTGCACCTGGGCACGCGATTACGGCATTATCGGCACCGGCATCGACATGAGCTCGTTATTCATCGAGCAAGCCCAGCGCCGTGCTGTAGAGCTCGGCGTCACCGATCAAGTCAAGTTCATCCATGATGATGCTGCCGGCTACGTCTCGGATGAGAAGGTCGGTTTAGCAGCCTGTGTCGGTGCCACCTGGATCGGCGGGGGTGTCGCTGGTACTATCGAGCTTCTGAGGCGCAGCCTGCTCCCTGGAGGAATAATCCTTATTGGCGAGCCCTACTGGCGGCAGTTACCGCCGACAGAAGATGTTGCCAAGGGGTGTGGAGCCCACTCAATCTCCGACTTCCTCATACTTCCGGAACTGCTATCGTCTTTCCGCCGCCTTGGCTACGACGTCGTTGAAATGGTTCTGGCTGATCAAGACAGCTGGGATAGATACGAGGCAGCCAAATGGCTCACCATGCGCCGCTGGCTTGAAGCCAATCCCAATGACGATTTTGCCAAAGAAGTGCGAGCCGAACTGACCTTGGAACCCGAGCGCTACGCAACTTACACACGTGAATACCTGGGCTGGGGTGTGTTTGCGCTGATGCCGCGCTGAGGGATTGACACAGCCAGCGGATCGTGAACGGCTGTACCGTGCAACAGCCTATAGTTTCTCCCAGCAGATGGGGTTATGAGTTGCGTAAGAATACAAATCTACTGCTCATCGCCAATTACCTGCACCCCCATCATCGCCTAAGGGACGGTTTATAAAGTCAAAAATGTCATTTTGAGCGGAGCGGAACATCTAATCTTATAAAAAAAAGACTCTTTACTTCGCTCAGAACAGCGATCTTCTTCTAGGACAACCCCGCCACGCTTCACTGCCAATGACAAGGTACTATGTTGATAGTATTTAATAATTCCAAAGGTCACAATCTACAGCCAACAGCTTATCGCTTCTCTCATTCTCCTACAGAAATGTAATCCTCGATCATCTTGAATGTTTGAGCAGAAACCCCGTAAACCTTCTTCACATCTTCGATTGCGGCAAAATCGCCGTGTTTTTGCCGGTAGGCGATGATACGCTGCGCCAGCACCGGTCCGATTCCAGGCAGGCTTTCCAGCGCTGCCTGATCTGCCGTGTTGAGGTTAATAAACGGGCTGGTTGCCGTTTGGGTGGGCTGAGGGGTTGCGGTGAACAATGCTCTCGTTGGGGATGGCGCAATAGTGGGCACGCGTACAGCCTGGCCATCCTCCAGCGCAGCTGCCAGATTCATCGCCAGGGTATTGGCGGAAGGCAACGTACCGCCGGCTGCTTGAATGAGATCATTCACCCGACTACCGGGGGGAAGCTGGTAAACGCCAGGTTCAGCCACAGCGCCGCTCACCTGCACTACCAAGGGAGATGGCGCGGGCGGTGGAACCAGACTCACCGGTGCACCGCGCGGCGGACTGCATAACAGCCAGAGCACACCGGCTGCCAGCAAACCGCACACCACCCCAAATGCCGCAGTCCAATAGGACTTCATCATCCATTTAGGGAGTAAGCCGTAAACTCAACCCCAAACGTTGGTGAGCTGAGTCTACATGCAGTATCCGCACCTTTACGGTCTGTCCCTCTTCGATCTGGTCAGAAGAACCGCCGTTCCCATTTGGTTCTATCTCGAACTCTGATATGTGGATCAACCCGTCCAGTCCCTCTTCAAGCCGCGCAAAAGCACCAAAGGGAACCAAATTGGTAATGGTTGCCTCCACAATTTGCCCTGGAGAATACCGGGTTTCGGCGGTTTCCCATGGATTGGCGCATAAACGCTTAAGGCTGAGAGCAACTCTGCCTCTATCCCGGTCAATCCCAATTACAAACACCCTTACCTTTTGGTTTACTTTAACCACATTACCAGGGTGCTGCACCCTGCCCCAGGAAAGCTCTGAAACATGCACCAAGCCCTCCACACCGCCCAGGTCGACGAAGACGCCGAAATCGGTTACGTTGGTCACTACGCCTTCGACGCAGTTGCCTGGCTGCAACTGTTTGAGCAAAGCTGTCCGGCTGCCTGGTTCGGAAAGGGCAGCACGTTCCGAGAAAACAATCCGTCCCCTGGCTGGGTCGCATTCGATGACTTTCAATCCCAGAGATTGCCCCACGTAGCTTTCTAATAATGATACCTGTTCGTTTTCTTCGATGGTGCTGGGCATATCGACAATATGGGATACAGGCACAAAGCCCTGTATTCGATCCCCACTGACCAGTAAACCGCCCCGGTTATACCCGGTGACTTCCAGGCTGATTGCTTTATCCAGCTCGAAGAGCTCGGTCACATAATCCCAATCGATTGGCTGATCTTCCTCTTCTTCCACAGCCGCGATCGGTTTCTCCTCAGCAAGTGTGGGAGGGTATCGGGATGAAAATGAAAATGCTTCCACTTCCTCATCGGTAAGTATAGCTTCCCACCAGGCTTCGGAAATGGGAGGTAAACATCCTTCATCCTTGGTAGATTTGGTTGAATACTTAGTCACCATTAAGCCCGCCTTTTATTTCTGAGTGTAATGATGTTGCACTTTTTTCAATGATAGGTAAAGTTTCTTGGTTAACTTCCTTTTCCATCCTAATAATTGCATTGGCAACTGCTTCAATAGCCACACGTTGTTTTCGGTACAAATCAGCTTCCGACATTGCCAGACGTAAAGCCACTTCACGGACTTTGCGCCCTTCCATGAATTTCATCTCCAGAATATTATAAAGAATCCATTCACCGGTAAAGCGCCGTTCCCCTTCAGGGCGGATCTGGTCAACCGCTTTTCGCAAAATCGACCGCAGCGCATTGGTTGGGCTGCTTTCGTTTTCATCCTGAGCTTGCTGCACTACTTTAAAATCTAGCAACGGACTATGGGTTAGCTTCGGTCCTCCCCAGTAATGCGTGAGTGCGTCTTTCACCCAGGAGGTAATTTCTCCATTCTCGGAGGTCTCAGGGAATAATCCTTCGTTTAAAGAGGCTTCGATGTTATAACGCGCTGCTGCTCTCATTCGCTGGATTTTTTCTACGTTGGGGGAAAGAATTTCCAGGGAATTAATTAATTGATATTGCGAACGCCGGTCTTCCAATGCCTGAGCCGCGCGGTGCGCTAACGCCCAAAACGATTCATTTTGTTCCAGGTCTTGTTCCTGTTCGAGCGAATGTTTAATTCCCATCAGCCCTACCAAATCATCGGAAAGCGATTTTTGCGCATAAAGCGCTATAAGCCAATATTGCCCCCATCGGAAAATACTTCTTTCATCTTCGGGTTGATTGATCTTTTCCAGCAGTTCTTGTGATAAGCCCTCCTTTTCCAGTAATGTTTGGTCGCCCACGGTCACCAAAAAATCGGCGCCTTGAGGACTAAGCGCCACAATAAAGGCAGAACAAATTTGCAGCCGATCACAGATAGCTGCCAGCACTGATTCAAGAAATTGATGCAAGTCGCTGGTGGTAAGCAGGCGGTCTTCCAAGCCTTGGACTAACTCCAGTTCGCTGCGGTCATCTCCCTGAAACAGCAAACGCTCGCCTAACGGCGCTAATAACGTGATGAGAAGTTCAATGATTAACAGCGAGCCGACCATCACCATGGGTACCGCTGCTGAATATGGGAACCCATAATATTCGCCGGCGCGCCGCACCAGAGTGGTGATTGCTAAAACAGTCGAAGCCGAAACCGGACCGCGCATCAACCACTTGAAAAGACGCCGTTTGATCACTCGATCGGGCCAGGCAACACCGAAAAATGCCACCGCATATGCCATGATGATGAGCAAGATTGTCACCCAGATATTGCTGAAAACTGCCGTCAGCCAGAACATGACTGGATGGCGAATGGCAATCCCCGAGCCAAACAGCAGATAAGGATAACAGCCAAGCGCTGGTGAAAGCGACCCGACCAACAGGTACCCCATACGCCGCCGGCTCGCTCTCATGGTGGTGCGCTGAAATGCCCGGATTAACAATGACCCTGCCAGCAGCATACAAACCAGATAGTAACCAGTGAAGACCCAAGTCAGCCATGTGCGCTGCAGGTGAGGCGCAGGAGCCACATCTTGCACCAGCTCGCCAACTAACAACGAATAAGGCAGGGTAATTAAAAATCCAAGAGATACTAGGTAGGTAAGCCTGATCAATAGCGTGCGTTTGCCCTTCGAGGGTTGCCCGGTGGTTGCCAGCAGTGCATCGGCGAAATGGATATAAGCAGGAGGCAAAAAGACAATCCCTACCCATTGCAGCTTTAACCAAAACTCCATTTCAGATGCACTGGCTGCCACGCTGCCCAATGCATCACTGGCAAAAACCAGCACCATCCAAACCATGATGACAATGAATGTTTTTGCCACTCGGTCTTTTTGGTTGAAGGACAACGCATAAAGCAGCAGAGAGAACGCCGTAATGGCAATTCCTGCAGCGAGAAATTGGTTTAATGTACTGAAAATAGTAATTACTATACTGATCATCTACAAATAAAAATTACCGCAAAGATTTTCCGTAAAAGAGAGCAATATCATGATTGGCATAATAATTATCGTTAAAACCACACAATTCAAATCCTAGTTTATGCGCCATCTGGTTTGCCGGGTAATTCTTAGGCTGCATTTCCAATACGATACGGCGGGTATCGTGCTGTAAACCCCATTCCTCGGCTGCCAGCACCAGCGCACTGCCAATGCCCTGGCGGCGCAATCGGCGGATGACCGCCAGATCGGTTGCCCAGGTGGTGCATGGGGCAAGCTGTAAATTTAAGCTGATATAACCAACGGTCTCGCCCTGATGAACCGCTACCAATATGCCGGAACGCCTTGTCCAATCATCTGCCAACGATGAAACAGGACGAGGATACTCGACCCGTACTGATCTGGGTAATTTAACCTGGCGGAAATGCACCTTAATCTGATTTTCTTCTGTTTCAAGTTCCATTTGCCAGACGTAATCGCTGGAATAATGGTGATCCAATGCCATCAGGGCTGGGATATCCGAAGATATTGCAGGGCGTATTTCGATTTCTGGCATACACAAATTCTTTCTAAGGCTGCTCTGTAGCAGAAGCGTTGACCACACGCACCTTGATCACACAAGATGGTAAAGATTGACCTTTATTATCCACGATCACTAAACTCAAATTATAATCGCCCGGTGAAAGTAAGCTGGTGTTCCACGAACCCAGGGAAGCAGCTTGTTTGGTCTCATTTCCTGCCAGAATGGTGAGCCATTCGGTTTGATCGATAGTTTTCATTTCCAGCTTGTAGAACCCAAAATCCTGCGCTACAGCTGAGCCTTTGATTTCCACAATGCCGGAAATCTCGCTGCCATCCAGCGGTTCAGTAATTTCTATCTGCCCAGCCATACAACCAGGATTGGTCGTTGCCATTGGCTGTGTGGGTGAAGCTGCCTGGTTTTCTGCCGATGCGCTGGTATCTTGAGCAGCCAATGTGGTAGTAGAGGTAGCCAGTAGATCGAGCGTCGGCGTAAGCAGCGGAGATGCTCCGGGAACACTCGGTACAATGAATGAAACCAATACGAATTCAGCCATCACAAAAAATAATACCATCACCAAACCGCTGGCAGACCGATTCAACTTGTACTGGGCGCTTTCGCGCTCCATGCCAAACGCGGCATCGCGCAGTTCCTGCCAAGCCAGAATAAATTTGCGCAAAAAAAAACACCCCCCCAAACCTAACACCAGATAAACACCAATCTCATACATTCTAAGAAAGCGTAGTAATTCATCCATTGCGAGCACTGATTTGAATTATTGGAGAACGGCAGCGAAGCTACTTTCTATTTTTCAACCGCTGTACTGACAGCTTTCGATAAAACGATAAAAACTTTCACAAACGGCGCAACACCCCCCTTATTAGCGTTTCTAATTTTGGCACGATTTTTTCCCCGGCTTCCAAAACTTCCACGTGAGAAGTTATGGTATTTCCATCCAGATTGGCTTTGTTACTGATGCCTGAAATTCCTAAAACACGTTGACCGCCATGGCGGGCAACGATTACTTCGGGCACCGTGGACATTCCCACAGCATCAGCACCGCTGGCGCGTAAAAATCGTAAATCAGCCGGGGATTCGAAGGATGGTCCTGCCAGACAGACATACACACCCTGGTAAAGTGTGATTGAATTTTCTCTGGCAATTTGTTGGCACATTGCGCCTAATTCTCGATCATAAGCCTGGCTCATGTCTGGAAAACGCAGCCCAATTTCATCGATGTTAGGACCCCGCAGAGGCGAAAGACCTGCCATGCCGATCAAGTTGAGGTGGTCTGTGATCAACATTAATTCACCTGGAATGAAATCTGGATTTACTGCACCAGCAGCATTGGTAACGATTAAAATTTCCACCCCCAATCGTTGCATAACTCGTACCGGCAAACCAACCTGAGCCATGCTGTATCCCTCATAATAGTGGGCGCGCCCCTGCATCACCATAACATTTTGCCCTTCAAGCTGCCCGATAACCAGCCTGCCCTGGTGCCCGATCACTGTAGACACCGGCCAGGAAGGAATTTCCTGGTAAGGAATAATGGTTGGCTTACTGACCGCCTCTGCCAGATTACCCAAGCCGGAACCGAGAATCATACCAATCCGCGGTGAAATAGAGATGCGGCTGCTAATCGATTGAGCCACCCGGTCTATCTGAGCAAGCGTGAAGACTTCATCCATTTATTAAACTTCCTCCCAGCCTATTACCGGTTACCACTAAAAGACTTCCTCGGTAAATGGCTTGAAAACACTAAACTACCTGCCCAATATTTTAATTATTATATCATGACAAGGCTTTTGAAAGCGCTCTCATTGGGCGAAAATGGAATATTTTGAAAATCTATGGTGATTTTTTAGCTGGTTTGCCCTATCCCGTTCAGGCAAGCAGAAGTACAATCGGGGATTAAGTTTGGCGGGTGGAATACCAGTCTTATCTAGAAAACCAAAACGGATTATTGGTTAAGGAGGTTCTTTATGGATGCACTAAAAGCCAGGATAAAAAAGGATGGAAAAAACTTGGGAAATGGTATTCTCAAAGTCGATGGCTTCATCAATCATCAAGTCGATGCAGCATTAATGGACGCTTGCGGTAAGGAATTTGCCCGGATATTTGCGGAAATCGGCGCGAATAAAGTGCTCACAGCAGAAATTTCCGGCATCGCCCCCGCGCTGACTACAGCCATGCATTTAAATTTACCGGTGGTCTATGCCAGAAAGCACAAACCGATCACCATGCCCGACCAGGTTTTCCTTACTTTGACCCCCTCACATACTAAGGGCTGTACAGTGGAGTTGATTATTTCCCCGGAATATTTATCTAAAAAAGATAAGATCTTGATCATCGACGACTTTTTAGCAACCGGCGCTACTATTCAAGGATTGGTACGGCTGGCAGAAACCGCCGGTGCCAAGGTGGTTGCCATCGGCGCGTTGATTGAAAAGACATTCGAAGGCGGCAGACAGGCTCTATCTCACCTGGGGGTACCTATCGAATCGCTGGCGCGCATCCGTCTCATGCAAGACGATCAGATTCTCTTCGATGACGAGTGATCTGTTTATGGATACCATAGCAATTCTAGATTTTGGATCACAGTTCAGTCAATTAATTGCCCGTCGGGTTCGCGAAGCGCAGGTTTACTGTGAACTGTTTCCATGGGATGCCCCCCAAAAAACAGTGATGGCGATCCAGCCCAAGGGTTTTATCCTTTCCGGCGGACCCGATTCGGTGTATGAAGCTGGCGCCCCCCGGCTGGCTGATTATATCCTAAACAGCGGGTTACCAATATTAGGCATTTGTTACGGAATGCAAGCATTAACACTCGCTTTGGGCGGCAAGGTTGGTGCTGCAGCGAAGCGTGAATACGGCTTTGCGGAAATCGACACGGATGTGGAAAATCCACTGCTGCCAACCGGCAGCCGTAAAGTTTGGATGTCGCACGGCGACCGCATTGAACAGCCACCTGAAGGGTTTTTGATCATTTGTAGAAGCACTCATTCTCCCATCGCGGCGATATACGACGAAAACCGCCAATATTATGGTGTTCAATTTCATCCTGAAGTGCGCCATACCCCCGGCGGCGAAGAAATCTTACGCCGTTTTGTAGTGGATATTTGCCGAGCACAGCCTGCATGGACACCTGAATCGATCATAAAGCAAGGCGTTGAAAACATCCGCCGCCAAGTGGGTGATCAGACCGTACTCTCAGCGATCAGCGGCGGTGTGGATTCGGCGGTAGCGACGGCATTGGTGCAGCGCGCTATAGGAGATCAGCTCACTGCCATTTTCGTGGATACCGGCTTGCTCCGCCAGAATGAAGCTGCCCAGGTACAGAGCGCTTTACAGAAAACCCTGGGGGTTGAGCTGGTGGTGGTGGATGCAGTGGACTCTTTTCTTCATGCGCTGCGCGGCGTTAACGAACCAGAAGAAAAGCGGCGTATTATCGGAGAATTGTTCATTCGCACCTTCGAAAAGTATGCCAAACAGCTTGGTAAACCGCCATTTCTGGTGCAGGGCACAATCTACCCTGATGTGGTCGAATCCAGTGCGCCCGACCGAGCTAAAGCGCACCGCATCAAAACCCATCACAATGTGGGCGGCCTTCCCTCCGATTTGAATTTTAAACTGATCGAACCTTTGCGGTACCTTTTTAAAGATGAAGTGCGCCTGGTTGGTGAAGCATTAGGGCTGCCAGCCGAATTAGTCTGGCGGCAGCCTTTCCCGGGTCCAGGGCTGGCAGTACGCTGCCTGGGTGAGGTCACCCTGGAACGTGTCCAACGCCTGCGCGCAGCCGATGCGATTTTCACCGAAGAATTAACAGCAGCCGGATTATTGCGTATGCATCAATCGGGTGATGCTCCCAGCGGAACAGCGCAGGCTTTTGCTGTGCTGCTGCCGGTGCAATCTGTAGGGGTAATGGGCGATCACCGTACTTATCAGGAATGTGTGGCGCTGCGGGCGGTCACCACTGAAGATTTCATGACCGCCGATTGGGCGCGTTTACCTCACGACCTGCTGGCACGCATTGCTAACCGCATCGTTAATGAAGTAGCTGGTGTTAACCGGGTGGTTTATGATATCACCAGCAAACCCCCGGCAACGATCGAATGGGAATGAAAGTTTGTTTATTTTGAGCTTAAAGAAAATGTTTTTTTGTTTTGCATCAGATCAATTTTTTCTCACCACAGCTTCTTGCATCGCAGTGATGAAATGTCGGGTGATTTTTTCGGGGCGGGTAATAGCTTCTCCAACAACCACAGCGTGCGCTCCAAGTTTGATTGCCTGCGCTGCCTGGGCTGGTTCATGGATGCGACCCTCAGCAATGACCGGCAGATTGACGGTTTGAACGAGCTGGGCAACAAGTTCTAAATCGGGTCCATCAATCACCGGCCTGCCATGTGCGGTATAACCCGATAATGTCGTGCTGATATAGTCAGCTTTTAATGCCTCTGCTGTGATTGCATCATCAAGACAGGAAATATCTGCCATAACCGGTTTGCCCAATTTTTCTTTAATATGGGAAATAAGTTCAGATAATTGCACGCCGTTTGGGCGAGGCCGGGGGGTTGCGTCGATGGCAATAATATCGCAGCCTGCCTGACTGATTTGATCCGCTGCGTTTATATCTGGGGTTATATAGACTTCGGATGATGCTGAAGATATTTTATAAATCCCAATAATGGGAAGCGAGGTTACCTGCCGAATTGCACGGATATCTTGCGGCGAGTTTGCTCTTATACCCACCGCACCGCCCCACTCGGCAGCTTTTGCCATGGCAGCCATGTATTGAGCACCGAATAACGGATCTCCCTGATAAGCCTGGCAGGATACAATTAAACCTTTCGATAAGATCATTTTCTCTCCAAATAAATAAACAACTTACCGGGGTAACGTTATTGCCGCCGGCGGATAAAAAACATTCGGTAACGGTCAGCACGGTAGAGGGTTTGCACCGTTTCGACGATATTTCCTTTGGTATCTCGTGTAATTCGCTTGGCAAGCAGTGCCGGGCTACCCCTGCTGATATCAAGCAGGCGGGCTTCTTTTTCGTTGAGTATCACTGCCTCGATGATTTCCTCAGCGACAACTGGGTAGCAGTCATATTCGTTTTCCAACACGTCATATAGTGAACGGGAGGTTAGATCGTATTCCAGGATGCCCTGGAAACGTTCATAGGGTAAATAGCCCTTTTCAAGAGCCATCGGTTCATCGTTTGCCAGGCGCACGCGCTCGAAATAAATTACCCTTGATGCAGCCGGTATCCCCAATTGCGTAGCGATAACATCATCAGCTGTGGTTTCGGTCAGCGAAAGAACTTTAGAGCTGGGGATCATATCCCTGGAGCGCATATCTTCGGAGAATGACATGAAGCCCAACGCATTTTTGGTGATCTTGGTCGTCGAAACAACGGTCCCAGAGCCGTGCTTGCGGATCAATAAGCCATCCCGCACCAGTTCGTCGATAGCTGCACGCACAGTCATGCGGCTAATTTTCAATTGTTCGCATAGTTCTCGTTCGGATGGGATCTGATCTCCGGCAGAAAGCTCACCACTTTCGATAAGCTGGTTGAAGCCATCGTAGATTTGCTTATAAATTGGGCGGTCGCTTCGGCGGTTGATTTGAATCATAGGTTCCTTTCAACTGGTCTATACGTCTATGCCAGTATAATTTTATCATGGATGATTAAGATAGTCAATAAGTGCTACCCGCTTTAGGCATATAGGTTGGGTGTACTTATGCAGTGAAATTGCCCACCAAATTTCCCGGGGAAATTCCTCTCGGACGACACCGAATTTTCGAGGGTTAATCCCACGGCGCAGCAGTCTGACGGATCCCGCCTTTCAAGGCACGGTGGATTGGCTCAGTCAATTCCGGCAGCAAGTCGGCAGTGGCTGCCAGCAAACCAAAGCAGCCGGCTATCATCATATCGCCAAAGGGGACGGCAAAATATGGCTTCAGAGAGGGAACAGGCGCACCCTTGGGCAGCTGATAAAGGCTGCGCCGCGGCCCGGTAACGGCAACATCAAAGCTGCCCGTTCCCAGAGACAGCGGCTCGTGGTTATAAACCAACGCCCCATGACCGTGGTCGCCGAAGACTTCGTCTCTAGAGATACTGCCATCAGCCAAACCGCGCAGGTAATTTTCCAATTTGGGTAAGTCCATAAAGCCGGTGTGATGTTCGAAAACACCCTCAATACCCTGTACTCCCAAACGAAACGACAAGGTATGGAAATTGCCGATGTTAACGATCAGCTTGCGCTCTTTCTCTGCCACAAGCGGATCATAACAAGCACCCAGCACGGCTGCCGGGGCGGTATCCATCACGATTAATGGAGCGTCGATACCCTCTGCTGTGGCTGCTACAGCCTGCATGCGCGTCATAATGGGAGGAATATCTTCAGAGCGAAAGGCAAAGGTGCTCAACCTATTCCCCTTGCGGATGCGTTGGTCCAGATAATCGAAACGGAACTGGCGGTCGGAAATGCCCGGCGGGGCAGCGCCATGATCGAAAACGGCCACTGCCACGCCGTTCAGCTTAACCAGGGAAACGTCGAACTGGCTGAAAGCCTTAGCGATGGCGGCAAAGTCAAAATCGCGCATCTCCAGGCGCACAACAGAATCGGGTAAACGACCTGCCTCATCTTCAGATACGACAGTGATTCCCAGTGACTGCACGGCCGACAGGTCGTCGTTAAGCGTGCGGGCAGCATCTGGCGTGGCATAGATGGGCAATCCCTTACGGGCATGGTCTTCAGCAGCCCAAGCGCATGGACCTCCGCCCATAGTCACGCCGCTAAGCAGCACCGCTTCGCCGCAGCGGGTCGCTTCCTGCAGCCGGCGGCGAACCAGCATGGTCGGCGAGGGCACAACCATCTTGAAACCATTTTCGATATCCAGATGGGAATCGAAAAGGAATATATCTTGCGTGCCGGTGCCGATATCGATGGTGAGAATGCGGGTCATAGGTAGGAATGGCGAAAAAAGAGAAATAGGGTGAAAAATAAAAACCGGGAATCAAAAAAACTGCCATCGGTTTTAATCGCCGGTCTACCGCCGGAAAGACAACCTGTAAGCAATTATATTCGTTTTATAATATAAATTGAGGTGTCTTGTCAACCAACTGCTGGGTCGAAGGTAACACATCAATCGGAATATTGTGGAAAATGAAAAATGAGGAAGCCAGGAACAGGGGAAAGCAGGAATAATCTATTTATATAGGTTTTGGTAGAAAAATGAGTATACGATATTGGTGAATCAAAAAAAGGTGACGCATTATGACATTGGAATCTGAATTTAACCGTTGGAAAGAACAAACTCTCAACCCTGCTCTGGAGCGCTTTCCGGAACGCAAACAAGAATTTTCAACCTCCTCCGGTATAACAATACCCCACACCCTGATCCCGCCGGATGAAGACCCGGATTATATGACGCAGCTGGGTTTCCCCGGCGAATATCCCTATACGCGCGGGGTGCAGCCCAGCATGTACCGCGGGCGGTTTTGGACCATGCGCCAGTATGCTGGTTACGCCACAGCTGAAGAATCAAATCAGCGCTACCGTTACCTGCTGGAACACGGGCAGACCGGTTTATCGGTGGCTTTCGACCTGCCCACCCAGATTGGCTACGATTCCGACGATCCAATCGCCTTGGGAGAAGTTGGGCGGGTGGGTGTAGCCATCTCTTCACTGGAGGATATGGAAATCTTATTCAGAGATATTCCGTTGGATAAGGTTTCTACGAGTATGACGATTAACGCCCCGGCAGCCATCCTGCTGGCGATGTATATCGCCGTTGCCCGCCGGCAGGGTGTGGAAACCCGTCAACTGCGCGGCACCATCCAAAACGATATTCTCAAAGAATATATTGCCCGAGGTACGTATATCTTCCCGCCGCGCCCCTCCATGCGGCTGATCACCGATGTCTTTCGCTATTGTCAGAAAGAAGTTCCTTATTGGAATACAATCAGCATCTCTGGTTACCATATCCGAGAAGCCGGCTCGACCGCGGTGCAGGAGGTAGCCTTCACCCTGGCTAATGCGGTTGCCTACGTGCAGGCAGCTTTAGATAGTGGATTGAACGTGGACGATTTTGCTAGCCAGCTTTCGTTTTTTTTCAACGCCCATAATAATCTATTCGAAGAAATCGCAAAATTCCGCGCTGCCCGCCGCTTATGGGCAAAGATCATGCAGCAGCGCTTTGGAGCGAAAAATCCCCGCTCGGGCATGCTGCGCTTTCATACGCAAACCGGCGGTTCGACCCTCACCGCTCAACAGCCAGAGAACAATGTGGTACGTGTCACGCTTCAGGCGCTGGCAGCGGTGCTGGGAGGGACACAGTCTCTGCACACAAACAGCATGGATGAAGCCCTATGGCTGCCCACCGAGAAATCGGTACGTCTGGCATTGCGCACCCAGCAAATCATTGCCCACGAATCGGGCGTCGCTGACAGTATCGATCCTTTGGCAGGATCTTACCTGGTGGAATATTTGACTGATGAGATCGAGCGCCGCGCCCAAGAATATCTGCAGCGCATCGATGATATGGGAGGTGCTCTGGCAGCAATTGAGAAAGGGTTTATTCAGAACGAGATCCAGGATGCAGCCTATCAGTACCAGCGCGCCATTGAACATGATCAGGTGTTGGTCGTGGGGGTGAACGCTTTC
This sequence comes from Chloroflexota bacterium, assembly GCA_012798185.1. Classification (GTDB taxonomy): domain Bacteria; phylum Chloroflexota; class Anaerolineae; order Anaerolineales; family UBA4823; genus JAAZNS01. The sequence continues at coordinate 15,962 of JAAZNS010000232.1, forward strand.
CAGGTGGAGGAGATAATTACCCTGGAACGCCTTAAAGTCGACCCAGCGGTAGAAGCCGCACAAGTTGGCAGATTGAAAGATTTGCGCCAGAAAAGAGATGCTGCCCGCGTCAATGAATGCCTGACGCTATTGGAGAAAGCTGCCCGCAGCAATGAAAACCTGCTGCCAGTATTTATCCATTGTGTGGAGAACGACCTCACCCTGGGTGAAATTTGCGGTGTGCTGCGCTCTGCCTGGGGGGAATATCATGTCAGCACGTTATAGCATGTTGCCATGGAACGTTTGAATGTTAATTAAGGTGTGCAATGCAGATTAAAAAGATAAATCATGCCGCGATTGTGGTCGATAATATCGATCGTGCGCTTGAGTTTTGGCGCGATGCACTCGGTTTGGAGCTGGCAGAACTGCGGGAGGTACCCGCCGAAGCCGCCCGGGTAGCCTTCCTGCCGGTGGGCGACAGCGAAATCGAGCTGGTGCAGCCCGTTACGACTGATTCCGGGATGGCGAAATTCCTGGAAAAGCGCGGCGCCGGGTTGCACCATATCTGCCTCGAAGTTGCAGATATCGAGGCGGCAATGGAACAGCTTAAAGCCAGGGGGGCGCGGCTGATCAACGAAAAACCACTCACCGGTGCTGATGGACGGCGTTATGCGTTCATTCACCCACAAAGTGCAACCGGGGTATTAGTAGAGTTGTACGAGACGGCAGGCTAAGAATGGGTGAAATACAACCCGCCTCCACCACCAATTTATCATGTAATGAAAGCACCCGGCGTTTTCCTCTGCACGGCTGGTTGGGGGCGGGCTTGGCGGGTGTTTTTTGGGGGCTGAACTGGGGGTTAAACGGCTTGCGCACGCACTGGTGCTTTTTCCCCATGTGGCTGGGGTATTGCCTGATCATAGACGGGCTGGTGTATTACCGAACCGGTACCTCTCTTGCGACGCGCAGCTGGAAACGCTATATCGGCTTATTTGTCGTATCTGCGCCGGTTTGGTGGCTGTTTGAGGCATTCAATGCACGTCTGCAAAATTGGCATTATGACGGCAGGGAGTATTTCACGCCGTTCCAATTTTGGGCATGGGCAACACTCAACTTTACCACGGTAATCCCGGCAATGTTCGGCAGCGCAGAATTGATCGCCAGCTTAAGTTTCATGCGCCGAATTCGTAAAGGATTGGTGATCCGTCCCAACCGAGGCACAACGATTCCGTTTTTCATCACCGGCTGGGCTATGCTGGGGTTGATGCTGGCGTTCCCGCAGATTTTCTTTCCGTTCATCTGGATTTCGGTTTATTTCATCATGGAGCCGGTCAATATCTGGCTGGGCAACCGTAACCTGGCACAATGGACGAAGGACGGC
>JAAZNS010000233.1 GCA_012798185.1 Chloroflexota bacterium
ATACATCACAGTAATCGTATCACAAAATTCAGCTGCAACACCCAGGTCGTGTGTTACCAGGATAATGGCTGTGTGATGGTTTTGATTTATCTTCAGCATTAAATTCAATATTTGCGCCTGGATGGTCACATCCAATGCCGTGGTTGGCTCGTCGGCAAGTAGAAGGGATGGCTCGCAGACCAAAGCCAGAGCAATCAACGCACGCTGCTGCATTCCGCCAGAAAATTGGTGTGGGTAAGCAGCATATCGATCCATAGGGGAGGGAATGCCTACTTCTTGCATGGCTTGCAGTACACGTTCCTTCTCTAATTTCTTTCTGGCAATATCGAACGGCCAGGGAAGTTTCGATCCGGGAATTATGTTGTGAAGGCGCAGCGATTCGCGGATTTGTTCTCCCACGTGAAAAACTGGATTTAAAGTTGTTTGCGGGTCTTGAAAAATCATCGTAATTTCCTTACCCCGCACACTGCGCATTTCTTTTGGGGAAAGATTTAATAAATTTTTGCCATTGAAGTGGATCTCACCGCAAGTTACTTTCCCGGGTCGACTGATTAAGCGTGAAATGGCATGCAGCACGGTGCTTTTACCACAACCCGATTCCCCGACCAAGCCTAATCTGCCTCCTTTAGGCACTTTTAAATAAACGCTATCGATTGCTCTCACCTCTCCGCGCTTAGAGGGATAAACTACTGATAGATCACGGATTTCCAATAAGGGTTGATTATTTTCCATGGTCAAAATCCTTGCAGCCAGGTTATGCAACTGTCTTTAGCCGGGGGTCTAGAATGTCGCGTAATCCTTCGGCAAATAGATTGATGGAAAGCACCAGAATCATTAGGGCAATCCCTGGCAGAGTAGAAACCCACCAGGCAACCAGCATGAAATCCCGCCCAGAAGAGACCATTGAACCCCAGGCGGGGATCGCGGGAGGAATGCCCAAACCCAGGAAGCTCAAACTGGCTTCCATAATAATCATCTCACCAATGCGCAGCGTTGCCAGTACGAAGATCGATTGGACGATATTCGGGAAGATTTCACGCACGATAATTGCCAGGTTGCCCAAACCGGTAACTTTAGCGGCTTCGACATATTCTTGTGTTTTTTCCGACATCATCTCGCCGCGTACTACGCGGAAAAATTCTACCCATCCTTTGAAGATCAGTGCCATGATCAGGTTGCTTACGCCTGACCCAATGAAAGCCATCACACCGATGGCAAAGATCAAGAAAGGAAAAGCCATCAATAGATCGGCAAAGCGGGAAATAAGTGCATCGATTTTCCCCCGATAGTAACCAGCCAATGCTCCCAGCGTGGCACCGATCAACACCGAAATACTTACTGAAAGTATACCTACCATTAATGAGATGCGCGCCCCAAAAATAATGCGGGTAAGAAGGTCACGCCCTTGAGCGTCGGTACCCAAGGGATATTTTTCCAATCCGCCTTCCATAAAGGCGGGCGGTTTCAAACGGTCACGTAAATCCCCTTTTGCGGGATTGTAAGAGGTGATATAAGGGGCAAATAGCGCTGCTAAAATGTACATAATGACGATGATGCCGCCAATTAACGCAGTAGGATGCAAAATCAGTTCATACATGAAATCCTTTGCATTGCGCTGCCATAATTTCAGGCGGATGCGCCACAAGTGAAGCAGACGATTGGCGGGTTGAAAAACTGGGGGGGTAATTTCCACTTTATTACTCCAATTTTAAGTCATTAGAGTGAGATTTTTGGATTTAGATAGGTATAGAGTACATCGACAACTAAGTTTGCCAAAACAAATGTAAGCGCATAGACCATGACCGATCCTTGCACCAATGGGAAATCGCGGGCGAAAATGGCGCTGACTACCATACGTCCCAAACCGGGCCAGCTGAACACCGTCTCGACAATCATATTACCGCCAAGCAAAACGCCTACCTGTAAGCCGATAACGGTAACGGTGGGGATCAGGGCGTTACGAAGGGCATGTTTCAAAACAACACTCCATTCTGGAGAACCTTTACTGCGTGCTAGAACAACATAATCGGAGCGAAGTGTTTCCAGCATGCTGGAGCGTAATACACGTGCCACAACAGCGGCTTCCATTGAGCCTAAGGTAATTCCTGGTAATACTAAATGTTTCAATGTGCTTACTAGGGCTTGATGGTTACCAGTAAGCAGGCTGTCGAGAATAAAAAAACCGGTACCCGCAGCGAGTTTGGCATTAAAATCGATGCGACCCTGAACTGGCAGCCAGTGTAATTTCACCGCAAAAATTAAAATCAAAATAATGCCCATCCAGAAACCGGGCATGGAAATTCCCAAGAAAGCACCAGCCATGCTCAAACGGTCCAATAGTGAATTTTGCCAAACTGCCGATAAGATGCCGATTGGAAATGCAATGATCAAACTGAAAAGAAGCGCAGATAAAGCCAGCTCGATCGTAGCCGGCAATCGTTCTTTGATCAGGTTAGTGACGGGGGCTTTTTGAACGTAGGAATATCCCAGGTCACCCCGAACCGCGTCTTTCAGGAACAGCCATAGTTGGATATGCAGAGGTTTATCCAGGTTGAACTCCGAGCGGAGTTGTTCTATCTCGCTGGCAGTAACCGCGCCACCGCGGCCCATCATAATGTCCACCGGGTCGCCGGGTGTCAGGCGCATAAATAGAAAAACAACAATAGCTACACCAAACATGATCGGTATAGAAACCAGAATACGCTCGAGAATTTTTATCGCTTTCATAGGGTTTTATTTGCGAATTTTAGCTGTTTGAGTTCTGAGGCAGCTCTAAGGCTGCCTCAGAACGGATGTTTATATTATATTTATGGTTGTGCAATGCATACATCGTGCAGATTGATCCTGCCATCTGAGGCGGGTTGCCAGTTTTGTACATGTTCAGCTGCTGCCTCAACTACATCTGGAAGAATCAGGAATATTGCAGGTGCTTCATCGTAAATCAACTGCTGAGCTTCATCGTATATTTTCTGGCGTTCGGCAGTATCAATAGTGATTTCGCCCAGCTTTATCAATTCATTGACTCGTTCGTTGTTGTAGCCAGAGAAATTTCCCCTGCCGTAGGTTGTTCCCTCGACATAACCATGCCATTTAGCTTCCATGTGACCCACTGGGTCGAAAGCAGAATCTCCCCAGTTATCCAGGAACGCTTGGCGTTCTCCTGCCAGCAGTAATGGTTTAATAACGCTCCATTCCCAAATGCGGACACTGGCTTCAATACCGATAGCCTGCAATTGACCAGCGACTGCTTCAGAAATGGTTCGGAAATCTTCCTCAGTATCGATCACGAAGGAGAATTTTTGTCCATTTTTATCCAGGAAAGTATCGCCATCGGTGTCAGTCCAACCCGCTTCAGCCAATAGGGCTTTGGCTTTTTCGGGGTCATAAGCATAGGGTTGAAGTGATTTACTGGCATAAGTATTGTATGGCGAAAGAGGACCAGCCAATGCAACAGCTTTACCGCCGAAGATGGTGTCGATGAGCAATTGTTTGTCGATCGCGTAGTTCATTGCCTGGCGCACTTTGACATCATTGAATGGAGGTTGATTGACGTTCATTTCCATCCATTGCGGGCTGGTACCAGGAGCTGTTTTGATTTGAATGCCGG